>JBASAN010000173.1:0-2567 GCA_049650625.1 Ornithinimicrobium sp. | reverse complement strand
GCGCTGACCCTGGGCCTGGCCACCGACGTGGTCCCGGCCGCAGCCCTGGAGGGACACGTCGCCGCGATCGCGGAGCGCTTGGCCGCCGGCCCCACCCTGGCCCTGGGGGCTATCCGCCGCGCCGTCGCCTTCTCCGCCGGCGCGGACCTCGACAGCTCGCTGGAGCACGAGGCCGAACTGATGGACCGCACCGGGGCCAGCCACGACCATGCCGCTGCTGTGGAGTCGTTCCTGGCCAAGCGCCCACCGGAGTTCACCGGCCGCTGAGCTGGCCGCGCTTCGGCAGTCACGGCGGGTTGTCTCGCGGAGGCACGAACATGTACAGCTCCCATGTCCACCACACCTGCCAGGCCAAGAACAGCGCCAAGACGGTCAGGGTGCGGACCACCAGGAGCCAGCGCGGGCGCCCGGAGTCGCCTCGGTCCTGCGCCCATCCCCCTCCGATGAAGACCACGAACAGCGGAAACACCAGCAGGAGGTATCGGTAGATACTCGTCCAGGGGTCCAGCGCCGCGAAAAGGTAGAGCGGGTAGCCCAGGCACCACGACCGCATCTCGGCGCCGAGACCAGCCGCCCACGGGCCGAGGACCGTCAGCAGCAGAAGCGCCACGCCCGCCACGAGCAGCACAGGCCCGGCGGTCTCCCCGAACAGGTACTGCATCACCTCGATGGACGGGGTGAACGCGGTGACCGGCTCCCCCTGGCGCCACGCCGACATGGTGACCGGGTAGGCATCGGGACGCTGTGTCCCCACCCAGGAGATCGCCGGCCAAAGAAGTCCCGAGAGACCGCACCCCACCAGGGCGGAGAGCATCGAGAGCCCCTCCCCGCGGGTGATTGGTTGCTCGTGGCGGCGTCGCCACCGCTGGATCACGGCGACCAGCGCCACCAGGCCCAGAGGCAGCGCGATCGGTCGGGCCAGCCCTGCCAACAGCGCGACGAGAGCCGCGGCCACCCAGCGCTGACGCACCAGCAGCCAGAGGAAGCCACCCAGCAGCAGCAGAGCCAGCGACTCGGTGTAGGCCACCTGGAGGACCGGTGCCGCCGGGAAGCCAGCCACCAGGGCTACGGCACCCAGCGCCGCTGCCGACCCCACCTTGTCCCGGAGCAACCCGGCGATGACGAGCGCTGCGGCGTACCCCACCAGGGTGGCCACCATCGTCCCCGCAATCGCGAACGGCCAGCCGGTCAAGGCCATCACCAGCCGGCTCAGGTACGGGAACAACGGATAGAAAGCCCATTCGTTCTGCAGCACCTGCCCGCCGGTGCCGACCGGCAGCACGTCGGGATACCCGCCGGTAGCGATGCGTTCGTACCATCGCCCGTCCCAGAGTGTCGCGACGTCGAAGTAGCGGGGGTTCTCCCCACTGAAGATCACCGGATCCTGTTGGTCGTAGGTGATCCAGAGCAGAACCGCCGTGGAGAAGAGGCGCAGCGCGGTGTAGATCGCCAGCACCGCAACGACGAAGCCAGCCCCGCTGCGGCCGGCGGGGCGGCGCTGCCCGATCACGTGAGCGGGGTGGGCACAGCCCGGAAGCAGCCCTGCAGATGATCATCGACGACCCCGCAGGCTTGCATCGCGGCATACACCGTGGTTGGCCCGAGGTGTGCGAAACCGGCAGCCTTCAAGGAGGCGGCAAGGGCGGCCGACTCGTCGGTCTTGGGGGGTACGTCATCGAGGCGGACGGGTCGCCGGTGCAGCGGCGGCCGAGCGCTCCAGAACAACGTTTCGAGTCCTCCGGCACGCCGTAGCCCGACCGTGGCGCGGGCGTTGCCGATGGTGGCCTCGATCTTGCGCCGGTTGCGCACGATCGAAGCATCCTGCATCAGCGTCTCGACGTCGCGCTCGGTGTAGGCGGCCACGACGTCAGGGTCGAAGCGGGCGAAGGCACGCCTGAAGTCCTCGCGCTTGCGCAGGATCGTCAGCCAGGAAAGGCCGGACTGGAAGGCTTCCAGGCAGAGCCGCTCCAACAACGGTTGCTCTCCGTGAACCTCTCGACCCCATTCCCGGTCGTGGTAGTCGAGGTAGTCCGGATCGCTTCGGTCGGCCGAGCCGGCCCAAGGGCAGCGAAGGCGACCGTCGGGGCCGACCACGACGTCCACGTCGGGCGGCTCCGCGTCTGCTGGCGCCATCAGGGGTCGCCGACTCCGGCCGAGCCGGGAGCATCAGCGGCGCGACGAGCCATCTTGTCCAACGCCCGGCCGAACATGATCTTGTTGCCGGGGTCGAGCACCCGCCCCAGGGCTCGGCCCACGCTGTGCGGTCGTACCGTGATCTGCTCGCGCCAGACCACCCGGGTGTCGGATCCCTCACGCGCGAAGTGCACGTGAGCCCAACCGTCGAGGACCGGTCCCAGCTTGTCGATACGGAACTCGTGCGGTGGGTCCCAGATCGACACCTCCATCCGATCGGGCAGCGCCAAGGGGCCGAGCCCGCTGCGCGCGGTGAAAGTCCAGTTGACCCCGATGGGGCCCTCGTCGGAGGTGATCGTGGTCAGGGGGATGAAGTCACCGTGGTCCCGGAAGGCAGCGAACACCCCGAACGTTTGGTGGATGCCGGCGGGCAC
>JBASAN010000172.1:0-9628 GCA_049650625.1 Ornithinimicrobium sp. | reverse complement strand
ATGGGGGTCTGCATGATCTCCGCGATCTCCTTGTAGGCAAAACCCTCAACGTCCGAGAGGTACACCGCCATCCGGAAGTCCTCGCCGATGGAGGCCAAGGCGCGCTTGACATCCGAGTCAGGAAGGTGGTCCAGCGCTTCGACCTCGGCCGAGCGCAGTCCGCGCGAGGTGTGCTGCTCCGCTCGGGCCAACTGGTAGTCCTCGACGGTCGCCGCGTCCGACTCCTTGGGCTGACGTTGCTTCTTGCGATAGGTGTTGATGTACGTGTTGGTCAGGATGCGGTACATCCATGCCTTCAGGTTCGTCCCCGGTCGGTACTGGTGGAACGCCGCGAAGGCCTTCGCGTAGGTCTCCTGCACCAGGTCCTCGGCGTCCGTGGGGTTGCGGGCCGTGCGCAGCGCGGCGCTGTACATCTGGTCGATCAGCGGCATGGCCTCACGCTCGAAGCGCGCGGCACGAGCTTCGGCCGACTCCGTGCTCACATCCACCATGGCATCGAGCTCGGCTTGGCTCACGGGAGAGGCCTTCATATCTTCAGTCATCACACCCCAATTTAGCGGGTGTCCGCCTGGGGAGTCTGGGCGACCTACGGGCGCCGCCACAGTGGCCATCATCGACATCGTCCTTCGCGTTCGTCTCGGGTACTGCGTCAGCCTTGACAACGGGCATCTTCCACGGCCCATTCCCATGGGCATCAGGTGCAGCCTGGCAATCGTGAAACGATGCCGAAGTGAACGCCTCCGCTTCCGGCACCGCTGCCGGACTACGCCCCCTGAAGCAGTCGTCCAAGCTGCAGAACGTGCTCTATGAGATCCGTGGTCCCGTGGCAGCCCGGGCGGCCCAGCTCGAGGCGTCGGGTCATCGCATCATGAAGCTGAACATCGGCAACCCGGCACTCTTCGGCTTCGATGCACCCGACACGATCCTGCGGGACATGCTCGCGGCTCTGCCGCAGGCCCAGGGGTACTCGGAATCGAGGGGCATCCTGTCGGCCCGTCGCGCGATCGTGGCGCGGTACCAGGACGTGGCGGGCTTCCCGTCGTTCGACGTGGACTCCGTCTATCTGGGTAATGGAGTCTCCGAGCTCATCATGATGGTGCTCTCGGCCCTGCTCGACAACGGCGACGAGGTGTTGATTCCCGCCCCCGACTACCCGTTGTGGACGGCGGCGACCAGCCTCGCCGGGGGAACCCCCGTGCACTACCTGGGGCAGGAAGACGACGAATGGAACCCCGGCATCGAGGACATCCGATCCAAGATCACTCCCCGGACCAAGGCCATCGTGGTGATCAACCCGAACAACCCGACCGGCGCCGTCTACTCCCGCGAGGTGCTGGAGCAGATCGCGGCGCTGGCCCGAGAGCACTCGCTGTTGATCCTCAGCGACGAGATCTACGACCGGGTCCTGTATGACGATGCTGAGCACATCAGCATGGCGCAGGTCGCTCCGGACATGATGGTGCTGACCCTCAACGGACTGTCCAAGACCTACCGCGTCGCGGGGTACCGCGCCGGATGGCTCATCATCACCGGTCCGACCGGGCACGCGGCCGGCTTCCTCGAAGGGATCGAGCTGCTCGCCTCGACGCGCCTGTGCCCCAATGTCCCGGCTCAACACGCCATTCAAGCCGCGGTCTCAGGTCACCAGAGCATCAACGACCTCACCGATCCCGGCGGACGCCTCGTCGAGCAGCGAGACGTCGCCGTCTCCTTGCTGCAGTCGATGCCAGGGGTGAGCTGCGTGGTGCCCAAAGGCGCGCTGTACGTCTTCCCCCGTCTGGACCCCGAGGTCCACGAGATCCACGACGACGTCCAGCTGTGTCTGGACCTACTCGAGCAGGAGCACCTGCTGGTCGTTCACGGAAGTGGTTTCAACTGGCCGGCGCCGGACCACCTGCGCATCGTGACCCTGCCCTGGGCGGGTGACCTGCGCACCGGTTTGGAGCGGCTCGGCAACTTCCTCGCCGGATACCGCCAATGACCGCCGCCCTCAGAGACGCACGGGGTGAGGTCTGATGTGCGGGAGGTACGCCGCCAGCGCCGATCCCGACGACCTGGTGGAAGTCTTCGAGATCGACCATGATGCGATGGGTGAGCCGACCCGCTCGTTGCTCGTCTCCCCCCAGCAGCCGCCGGTGGGCCAACCCGACTACAACGTCGCTCCGTCCAAGGCGGCCCCGATCGTGCTCGAACGGGAGCCCGGTCAGCGTCAGCTCCGACCCCTGACGTGGGGCCTGGTGCCCTCTTGGAGCAAGGATCCCCGCTCCGGGGTCCGGATGATCAACGCCCGAGCCGAGACGCTCCTGTCCAAGCCTGCGTACGCCAAGGCCGCCATGTCGCGGCGGTGTCTGGTTCCGGCCACCGGTTGGTACGAATGGCAGGTCTCGCCGACGGCGACGGGAGCTCGGGGCAGACCCCGTAAGCAGCCCTTCTTCCTGTCCCGAGCCGACGACGTGCCGTTGGCGATGGCGGGAATCTACGAGTTCTGGAAAGAGGCTGAGGCACCGCAGAGTGAGTGGCTGGTGACCTTCGCCGTTATCACCACCGCGGCAGAGCCGGGCCTGGACCGCATCCATGACCGCCAACCCGTCGTGCTCGATTCCGACCGGTGGCAATCCTGGTTGGACCCGACTTTGCACGACCGCGACGAGGTCGAAGCGCTGCTCCAGCCCCCGGACCCCGGTCGGTTCACCACCTGGCCGGTCAGCGCAGCGGTCAACGCCGTGGGCAACAACAGCCCGAGCCTGCTCGAGGCCATCCCCACCGGTGAACTGGTCGGCGTCGTGGACCCGCTGACCGGTGAGCTCCTCGGGTGACCCGTGGCCGATCACGAGCCATCACGCCGAGGTAGGGGCATCAGGATCCCTTCCGCCGTCGTGCGCCAGGTCAGCACTACGGGTGGGCCGGCCCGCGTGCACGTGTTCTCGACCGCAGGGTCACCACCTCCTCGTGGCACGGTTCTTCTGGGCCACGGGGCCGGCGCAGGCGTGGAGTCCACGGATCTGCAGGCCTTGACGGCCCTCGTCCGTGACGGCTGGCGCGTGGCCCTCCTGGAGCAGCCGTGGCGGGTGGCCGGGCGCCGGTTGGCCGTGGCTCCCCGCAAGCTCGACCAAGCGACCCACGACATGCTCGATGCGGTCTCGGCCGGCCCGGATCCACTTCCCCGCCCCTGGGTGCTCGGCGGTCGGAGTGCGGGGGCACGGGTCGCGTGCCGTCTGTGTGAGCGAGCGCAGGGGGTGCTGCTCATCGCCTTCCCGCTGCAGCCGCCGCGCGTACGGGACCGACAGCCCCCGTCCCGGGTCGGCGAGCTACGGATCCCGGTCCGTAGTGGCCTACCCGTCCTGGTGCTGCAGGGAGAACGGGACCGGTTCGGCGGGCCGGCAGACATCGAGGAGGCTCTGCGGCAGGAGCCTCCTGCTTCGCGGCGGCCCGAAGGCGACCGGACCGACAGCGCCAAGTCCGCGGCCATCGTCCGGTCCTACCCCGGCGACCACGGGCCCAGTCGCGACGGGGCAGCTCTCACGGAGGACGCCCGGCGGTTCCTGGACGCACTACCGTAGGGCCACATGCACACCACCGACCTCTGGCCCGCGCCGTATGCCGAGAGCCCGGTCAGCGGGACCGTGCGGGTCCCGGGGAGCAAGTCCCTGACCAACCGGTACCTGGTGTTGGCGGCCTTGGCTCGTCCCGGCAGCACCAGCACGGTGCGCCGTCCTCTGGTCTCCCGCGACACCGTGTTGATGCGGGCTGCGCTGGAGCAGTTCGGGCTTCGCTTCGAGGCCGACCAGGCGGACACCACCTGGACGATCCACACGCCGGTGGGCCTGGAGTCCGACTTCTCGATCGATGCCGGCCTGGCCGGAACGGTGATGCGCTTCCTCCCTCCGGTCGCGGCGTTGACGCGCGGCTCGGTCACGTTCGACGGTGATGCTGCGGCCCGTACGAGGCCGATGGGTCCTTTGGTCCAGTGCCTAAGGGATCTTGGTGTCGGCATCGACTCGACCGACAGCCCCTCCCCCGGCGCCCACACCCCGGAGCCGCACCTGCCGATCGTGGTCCACGGCACCGGAGCGGTGAGACACAGCGACGTCGCGATCGATGCTTCGAGCAGTTCGCAGTTCGTCTCCGCGCTGCTCCTGGCCGGCGCGCGGTTCGACCGGGGGCTGGTCCTGCGGCATATCGGGAGGGGTTTGCCCAGCCGACCGCACATCGAGATGACTTTGCACACGCTGCGCGAGGTCGGGGTGCAGGTCAGTGAGTCTGCGCCGGGCGTGTGGGTCATCGAACCCGGACCCATCGCGGCCTTGGACGTCACGGTGGAGCCAGACCTCTCCTCGGCCGCACCGTTCCTAGCCCTCGCTGCCGTGACCGGTGGCACCATCACCGTCCCCGAGTGGCCGACCAGCACCACGCAGGCCGGTGACGCCATGCGCGGCGTCCTGACCGGCATGGGGGCCACGACGCAGGTCAACGACGAGGGTCTGACCATCACCGGTCCAGCACCGGGAACGCTGCGCGGTGTCGATATCGACCTGCACGACGTCGGCGAGCTCACCCCGGTCATCGCCGCCGCGGCCGCCCACGCCCACACCCCCTCGCGATTGCGCGGCGTGGCCCATCTGCGCGGACACGAGACCGACCGGCTCCTGGCCCTGCATACGGAGCTGTCCCGGATGGGGGGCGACGTCGACCAGCACGAGGACGGGCTCTCGATCCGTCCCGCCGTCCTCCGCCCCGCGCAGCTCCAGACCTACCACGACCACCGGATGGCCATGGCTGCCGCGGTCCTTGGCGCCCGGGTGGCCGGCACCACAGTCGCCGACGTGGGCACGACGGCCAAGACCTACCCCGGTTTCGCCGCGCAGTGGTCCGAGCTGGTGCGCTGAGCCGTGGGCCGTTTCGACCACTACGACGAGGACTCGGTCCGATCGCGTCCGGGACGACGCAACTCCCGGCCTCGCACGAAGGACCGTCCACGACACGAGGACGCGCAGATCGCCATGGTGACGGGGGTGGACCGAGGCCGCTACACCACCCGCTTGGACGGACGGCCGGTGCTGGCCATGCGGGCTCGTGAGGTGGGCAGGAAGGCCATCGTGGTGGGCGACCGGGTGGCCATGGTCGGAGACCTCTCCGGCGATCCGGACTCCTTGGCCCGCATCGTGCGGGTGCTGGACCGGGACACCGTGCTGCGCCGCAGCGCCGACGACAGTGACCGGGTCGAACGCGTCATCGTGGCCAACGCATCCCAGTTGGCCATCGTCACCGCTCTCGCGGACCCGGAGCCTCGGCCAAGGATGATCGACCGCTGCCTCGTGGCCGCCTACGACGCAGGGCTGGACCCCCTCCTGGTGCTGACCAAGGCGGACCTGGCCGACCCGGGACCCCTGGTCGAGCAGTACGCCGCTCTCGACGTCGCCCACGTCGTGGTCGCCTTGAGCCCCGGATCCGAGGGAGATGCGCTGAGCGCCGAGCACGATGCGCTCGGCCCGGTGCATGATCGGCTGCGTGACCGGGTCACGGTGCTGGTCGGACACTCCGGGGTGGGCAAGTCCACGTTGGTCAACGCCCTCGTCCCCACGGCGGAGCGCGCGACCGGAGTGGTCAACGACGTCACCGGCCGCGGACGGCATACCTCCACCAGCGCCGTCGCGCTCCCGCTGAGCGGCGGCGGCTGGGTCGTGGACACACCCGGAGTGCGGTCCTTCGGTCTGGGACACGTGGACCCGGCGAGCTTCGTGGAGCATTTCCCCGACCTCGCCCTGGGAGCGGCGAGCTGCCCGCGAGGGTGCAGCCACGACGAGCCCGACTGCGCCTTGGACGCGTTCGTCTTCTCGGGGTCCGCCGGGCCGACGGGACCAGCTCGGTTGGAGTCGTTGAGACGGTTGCTGCGCAGCCGATCCAGCGACTGACTTCGGATACGGTGACCCGCGTGGACAACTTCGCGGACGACATGCGCCTGGCTCACGTTCTGGCCGACACCGTCGAGCGATACACCATGAAGATGTTTCGCTCCCCCGAGTTGGAGATCTCCACCAAGGAGGACGGCTCCCTGGTGACTCAGGCCGACCAGCACGCTGAGGAGCTCCTGCGCCACCAGTTGCAGCGCACTCGACCGCGAGACGTCGTCCAGGGCGAGGAGATGCCGACCACCGGCCATGGGGACCGCCGGTGGATCCTGGACCCGATCGACGGCACCACGAACTTCATCCGGGGTGTGCCGATCTGGGGCACACTCATCGGTCTGGTCGTCGAGGGGCAGCCGGTGTTGGGCCTGGTCGCCGCGCCCGCCCTGCAACGCCGCTGGTGGGCGGCATCAGGGTCGGGCTCCTGGACCGGTCGAAGCCTGAGCCAAGCCAAGGCGATCCAGGTCTCCGACACCTCCCTCATCGAGCACGCGTCGCTGTCCCACGCGGCCCTGGACAAGTGGTGGAAACACCCGCAACGAGCCGGATTCCTCGACCTGGCGCGGACGTGCTGGCGCACTCGCGGCTATGGCGACTTCTGGACGCACTGCCTTGTCGCCGAGGGGGCGGTCGACATCGGCCTCGACCCCAGTCTTGCCGTGCACGACATGGCCGCGCTGGCACCGATCGTCACCGAGGCCGGTGGCCGGTTCACCGACCACGACGGAGTCGACGGGCCGTTCGGTTCCAGCGCTGTGTCGACCAACGGGCTGTTGCACGAGGCGACCCTGCAGGCCTTGGCCGCCCAGGGCTAGACCCTCGGGTCAGCCGCGGACCACCACGACCTCGCCCAGGCCCAGCTCCTCGATCGGCCCCTGGTGGGTGTCGGCATCGGCAACCACGACGGTGGTCCAGCCAGGTCCGGCACAGACCTCGTCCCACGCGGCAGCAGCGTGGTCCCGAGTCAGCGAACGAGCGGTCTCCAATGTGGCGGTGACGAAGTCCGCGCCCAGGTCGTCCAGTGCCAGTCGGACCACCTCGCTCGCGATGGTGTCGGCGGTGCCATATCGCCCTGGCGCCGTCTTGGCAACGAAGTCCGCCCCGTGTCGCACCTCATGCTCGGTCAGGTCACTCCCTCGCAGGGACAGCACCTGCATCAGGTCGGCCAAGGCCGGCGCCGTAGCGTCAGCACGGACGGCGCCGGACACACTGCAGACCCCGCTGTCGCGCCGCGGGCGGAACGTCGCTCGCAACCCGTAGGTGTAGCCCTTCTCCTCGCGCAGCACGGAGTCGATCCGCGCCCCGGGTGATCCGCCGATCACGAATGCCAGCACCTGATAGGCCCCCCAGCCGTGGGGAGTGCGCCGGTGAGGGCCCGGCCGTCCCAACACCACGTGGCTCTGAGCCGATCCGGGGCGATCCACCAGCACGATCCGCGCGGCGTCTTCCTGGCGGACACCGATCGGCGTCTCGACCGGCCCCGGACCTTCATCGGATCTCCGACCCGGTCCCACCCACTGGCCGAGGCCCCGCTCGAGCACGCGCAGCATGGGCTCCCGCAGACCCGTGGTGTCCCCGGCCACGACCAGTGTGGCGCCTTGCGGGGCCAGCACAGCATGGTGGTAGTCACGCACGTCCTGCGCTGTGATAGCCGCCACGCTGTCGCGACTGCCCGCAAGAGGCCGATGCGCCCTGTCGTCCGCGCGGAAGTATCCCTGTGCGAACTCCATCGCCGCGCGCGCTCCGGCATCGGCATACTCATGCTCGATGTCGGACAGACGCGCCCGACGTAGTCGGGCCACCTCGACATCCGGGTAGGTCGCCTCCACCAGGCACTGGGCCAGGATGTCGACCGCTTGACCGAAGTGGTGCGCCATCACCTCCATCTCGATGACCAGGCCCCGCTCGCCGACCCCCGCTCCGAGGGCGATTCCGTGCCGCTCGATCAGCTCGGCGAACTCTTGTGGGGTATGCCGGAGCGTGCCCTCGTCCAGACCGCGCGCCATCAAGGTGGCTACACCCTCGAGATGTCGCGGCTCGGCGGACAGGCTGATCGGAATGCCCAACCGCAGGGAGAGTACGTGTTGCCCGGGGACCTCCACGTGGGCGACGCGCAGCCCGTTGCTGAGGTGGTCGCTTTGCTGACCCGGGAACGACCACGGCTGGGCCGGCGTCACCGAGGGCCGGACGTCGAGGCTCATGCTGCTGCACCGTTGCGACGGTAGGCGAGCACCGCACGCGACTCGGGGCTGAGGTAGCGCCGCGCCGCGGACGATATCTGGATCCCGGTGATGGACCTGATCTGGTCGAGGTAGGTGTTCAGGTAGTTCGGGTCGCGGTGGGTGAGGGTTGAGCGCCCGATGATGTCCGCCCGCTCCTCGATAGAGGCCAACGCCGACAGCCAGGACCGCTCCGTGCCGGCGATCACCGCCTCGATCAGCTCGGGACGCACCTCGTCCTGGGCCAACGCGAGCAGCTCGCGGCAGAGGCCTTCGTCAGCGGCCTCGATGCTGGACGTCTCCTCCACGTCGATGACCACGTACGCCAGGGACGTCCCCTCCACGAGCCCCAGAGCGGCGGCCCCACAGTCCACCGCGATCTCATCACGTCGTACCAGCGAGCGGTGCAGGGCTGACGACGCCAGCCCGCCGACGAGGTCCAACGCCATGGCGCACGCGAGATAGTCCGGTGAGGTGACCTCGGGCAGTCGAAAGCAGGCGTACAGCCGGTCGGAGGGAACGTCGCTGCTCATCTCGCGATGAGTCGGGCCCGACAGCGCGTCCAGGGGCGCGGCGTCGTGACGGGGCGGGGTGACGGTCCCGGCGTCGCCGCTGCCTTCGTCGTGATCCTCCTCGGACGCAGAGTCGACAGCCCCGAAGTGGTGCTGAGCCCAGGTCAGGCCCTGCTCGACGGAGAGGTCACCGACCATCGTCAGCACCGTGTTGTCGCGGCGGTAATGCTCCCGGTAGAAGTCCCTCACGGTCTGCAGGGAAGCGGCCTGAAGGTCCTCCATCGAGCCGATCGGGGTGTGCCGATAGGGATGCCCTTCGGGATAGATCGCCGCACAGATGGCCTCCAGGGCATCACCGTAGGGCTGGTTGTCGTAGCGCTGTCGCTTCTCCTCGACGACCACGTCGCGCTGGTTGTCCACGTTGGCCTGGGTGACCGCCGGCAACAGCCGGGTATGCCGGTCCGCCTCGAACCACACCGAGAGCTCGGCCACGCCGGCGGGCACCGACTCGAAGTACGTGGTCCGGTCGAACGATGTGGTGGCGTTGCACCGCCCACCGTGCCCCATCAGCACTTCGAAGTGTTCGCCCTCTGCCACGTGCTGCGACCCCTCGAACATCAGGTGCTCGAACAGGTGGGCCAGTCCGGTGCGTCCGGGGATCTCGTGTCGCGAGCCGACGCCGACGCTGACGTTGAGGCTGACCTCCGGCACCAGGTGGTCCTCGCTGATGACGACGCGCAGCCCGTTGTCCAGGGTGTGCGCACTGATCGGATAGTCCACAGGCATGCGGCTCACTCTAGGCTGCGCTGGAGGAGCCGACTCGCCTCCATCAGTCGCTGGTGCGCACCTCAGGGTCGTCGCCGTCGGCGACCTCGTCCTTCGCGTCGCCCTCGGTGCCCTCGTGGTGGGCATCGCCCTTCGATGCCGCGGCGGGACGCATGGTGCGGCCCAAAGACTCCGGAAGCGCGCGACCGTTCTGCTCCATCGCCAG
>JBASAN010000171.1:0-3867 GCA_049650625.1 Ornithinimicrobium sp. | reverse complement strand
CCCGGGGACCCGCGCGCTCGGGCCGTCGGGTCCAGAGCGCCACGACCGGCCGGGCAGAGCCTAACCGGGTGCAGGCGTGTGGACAGGTCGGCGGACCGTGCCTCCGGCGGACCGCGGCGGACCGCGGCGGACCGCGGCCGATGCGGGTGAGGTGTCGAAGGACTACATGTCTGACGCGAGGGCTCATGTTGCGACTCGGTCCGCGCCGGCGGCCTTCTGCCCCGATCCGACCTACTCAAGGACGTGCGTCGAACCGCCGCAATCGGGCATGTTCGACCAGGGGGCTTGACCCCGGGGCGGGGCCGCGCAGCCACGTAGACCACCCAAGGGATCTGTCCTCCTCACGGCGACAGTCCTCCCCCAGCTCGATCGAGCCCGGGCTCGATCCCAAGTCGTTGCTCGCCCTCGGGACGCGTCAATCAGACTGACGTGCTGCATGTCCGTTCCTCTGGCTCGGCGCATGCGTCGCTGTACGCCGGGCGGCCGGGGGTCAGCGCTTGAGGACCTCACGGCGGAACATGTACCAGGCGCTGACCTCCAGCCCCGGAGTGGCGACGGCAGCGATCTTGCGGACGAAGCGGTCGTCGTCGAGCTGGTCCAGCACCATCTCGGCCAGGTCTTCACGGGCCATGAACGGGCCTTTGATGCGGGTCTCGGCGATCGCGTACCCGGTGCCGGGCTCGTTGGTCAGCCCGGGCGGGCGCACGATCGTCCAGTCCAGGTCGCTGCCCGATACCGCCGTCTCCATCTTCTCCATGTCGTCGTAGACGGTCTTGCCGAAGAAGTCGCGCATCACGGCCTTGGACAGCCGACCCGCAATCCCGTCGGGCTGGTCGGAAACGTCCACCCCGCCCGAGGTGAGGACGAGCAGGCGCCGCTTGCCGCGACGGGTCATCGACTCGACCAAGAGGCGGGCACTCGTCGAGTACACCTCGACCGGCGCTCGGGTGAAGGCCGCGCCGATGGTGCAGATCACGGCGTCGGTCTCCGCGACGGCGGCGTCGATGACGCCCTCGTCGGTGGCGTCCCCGGCGATGACGCGCAGGCGCTCGTGGCGCAGCGGAAACGTCTCCGGGTGGCGCGTGAGTGCGTGCACGTGGTGGCCGCGGTCCAGCGCCTTCTGCACGCTCAGCCGGCCGGTGGGCCCGTTCGCCCCGAGGATCAGCAGTCGAGCGTGCCGGGGTGGAACGTCGGGGTCGGTGATGTCCTTCATGGTGGTTTTCGTCCTCATGCGGTCTCAGTGGTCGACGACGCCAGGGTCCTGGCGTCCGGTGTGGGAAAGGTCGGGCCGTTCGCGGTGCGCGCGCTGCGCTGGCGCCGCCGTCTCCTCAGTGCATCGGCACCGCCGACTGGTTCAGGACCATCGGTCCGGGACGGAACAGTGCTGCGGTCAGGACCGCGCCGACGACGAACACGGCTGCGGCGACCCAGAAGACGGTGTGGTAGCTGGACAGGGCCGCGAGGGTCTCGAGCTGCTGGGCGGGCTGCTCGGCGTTGTCGGCGACGTAGCGGTCGACCGCGCTGGCGCTGAGGTAGGCGAAGAGGGCCAGCCCGACGGACCCGCCGACCTGCTGCATGGTGTTGACCATGGCGGAAGCCACGCCGGCGTTCTCACTGTCGACCCGCGACGTGGCGACGTTCTGGGCGGAGCCGAAGATAAGCCCGGTACCGAACCCGAAGAGCAGCACTGAAGGCAGGACCCCGCTCGCGAAACCGGTGTCCTGGTCGATCCGGGTCAGGAGCACCAGGGCGGTCGCGCACGACAGGCATCCCGCCGGGATGACGGGCCGCGGCCCGAAGCGCGGAAGCAGCACCGACCCGGAGACGCCGGCGCCGATGATCAGGACTCCTGCGAACGGCAGGAAGCTCAGGCCTGCCTCGGTGGCCGAGAACCCGAGCGTCTCCTGCAGGTAGTAGGAGAGGTACAAGAAGATGGCGAACGAGCCGACGCCGGAGATCGCGATGGCCAGGAACGCCGCCCCGCGGTCGCGGTCCAGGACCACCGACAACGGCAGCAGCGGGTGCGCCGTCCCCGCCTCCCGGAGGACGAAACCGACCAGCAGCACGAGGCCGACACCGAGCGGGACCAGGGTGGTCGCGTCCGCCCACCCGTCCACCGCGGAGTTGCCCAGTCCGAACACCACACCGGCCAGACCTGCGACGACCAGGAGCGCGCCGGGGAAGTCCACCGACCGGGCGGAGGATCCCGTCTGCTTGCTGGTCGGGTGCGGGTCGCGGACGACCGCGACCGCGCCGATCAGGGCGACGGCGGCGATGGCCACGTTGATGTAGAGGCACCAGCGCCACGACAGCTCGTCGGTCAGGACCCCGCCCAGGGTCAACCCGATGGCCCCGCCCATGCCGGAGACCGCGCCGAACACGGCGAAGGCCTTGCCGCGCTCGGCGGCGTTGTTCGCGAAGAGAACCGACACCAGCGAGAGCGCGGCCGGTGCGAGGGCGGCGGCGAACAGCCCCTGGCTGATCCGGGCCACGAGGAGCACCTCGAAGCTGGTCGCGGCCCCACCCACCGCCGAGGACACCGCGAAGCCGACCAGACCGACGTACAGGAGCCGCTGCCGGCCGAACCGGTCGGCCAGTCGGCCGCCGAACAGCAGCAGGCTGCCGTAGGCGAGCGCGTACCCGGTGACGAGCCACTCCCGGTTCTCGAGGTCGAAGCCGAGGTCCGCCTGAGCGCTTGGCAGCGCGATGTTGATGATCGTCCCGTCGAGCACGTCCATCAGCTGCGCCAGGCTCAGCACGATCAGGGCCAGCCAACGCCTGGGATCCGCGGTTGCTGACTCTGAGCTCGACTGCGCGGCGTCCGGGCGCACCTCACCTGTGGTCATCGGGGTCTCCTCGTTAGTCTGGTCGGCCCGTCGTTGCTCGCCGGTGAGATGCGGGACCAGGCAAAAGATTACACTCAGTGTAGAAAATGTCTATACTCAGCGTAACTTTTTAGGAGGACGTGCAGTGCAGGAAGCACCCGGTCACCAGGCTCCCACCGGCCGCCGCGAGCGCAACCGCCAAGTCCTGCGCCGCAAGCTGTCGGACACAGCTACCGCGATGTTCCTCGAGCACGGGTTCGACGCGGTGCGTGTCGCCGACGTCGCCCAGGCGTGCGGTGTGTCGACGAAGACGGTGTGGAACCACTTCCCGACCAAGGAGGCGCTGCTCCTCGACCGAGGCGAGCGGCTGGCCACGGCTCTGCGTGCGGTGGCCGACGAACCCACCTCCCAGCCCGACGTGCTCGCGGTGCTCGGCGTGGTGACGTCCTGCATCGAGACCGAGCTCCAGGAGCTCGCGGTGGGCGACCCGGCCGACGCCGGGAGCCGGGACGGTGAGGCCACCTGGAGCGTGCATGCCTTCGTACGGCTGGCCGAGACACATCCGGGGCTGCGTGCGGCGGCCGCCGACCGGTACGAGCAACTGGTCCGACTGGCCGCGGACGCCCTGGCGGCTCGCAGCGGCGACCCGGCCTCGTCCCCACGCAACCAGATCCTGGCGGGCGCTCTGATCAGCCTGTGGCGCCTCCACCTCAGCGCATTGCTGCAAGCCAGTGCCGAGCAACCAGCCCTTCAGGATCTGCAGGACCACGTACGTCACGAAGTGCAGGTAGGCGCCGACCTGATCGCGGGATACATGGCGACCCCAGCAGTCCACCCAGACACGTCGGGGTGAGCAATCGAACGCCAGAGTCGGATGCCGAGGTAGGCCGGAGCGGCGCACCCGCTTTGATTCGCCGCCTCTGAGTCAGGTTGATGCGACCGATCATGCCGGTGGTCGGGCGCTGGCCTCCGGCTTGGAAGTCCTCGAACTGGGCACGAACGGTCGGCCTAGACTCACCGGATGAACTCGGTCCTCGACGTG
>JBASAN010000170.1:0-4193 GCA_049650625.1 Ornithinimicrobium sp. | reverse complement strand
CGGACGCGGCCGTGGCCCAGACGTCTGCCCACAGCAGGTCCGGACCGAGGACCGTGGCTGAGCCGTTGCTGCGGACCCAGGCGTGGCGGCGAGGGTCGAAGAAGTGGTCGCCCCGGATGGCGCTGCCCGAGGTGGCCACGGACCCTGCGGAGATCTCGACCGTGCGCGCGATACGCCCCCGTTGGCGGGGATCCTCGATGCCTATCCGCCAGGGCGCCGCCACGTCCACCCCGCGACCTGTGCCGACGATGATGTCACCGGCCGCATTGAGGCAGTAGGAGTTGTCGTGCACCTCGTCGAGATAGGCAGCAGCGCCGCCTACCGCCCAGCCCTTCACCAGCCCCGTGGGATCGAAGTTGGTTGGATCTGGGGTGTCGCCATCCTCGGGCGCCGGTATGGAGCTGCCCGGCCGCGGAAGCCACGGGGTGAACAACCCTCCCGTCCGGTCGTGCGCTTCCAGACACAGCGTGTGGACCTCCGCCACCCAGGGATGGAGCCTGGCAGGGTCCAGGTGACCCGCGCGCCACCGCATGAGCTCGGAGTCCGGACGGTACAAGCTGAAGATGCTGTCGACCTTGCGCAGGTGAGCGAAGACCTGGTTGACGGCCACCGAGATGTCGGGGCGGTCCGCGTCCTCGGCGCGGATGTGCACCGAGATCGGCATACCCATGATCTGTTCGGTGAATGCCCGGAGGTTCCTCACAGGTGGGCCTGGTCCAGGGCGGACTGCAGCGAGTCGAGGTAGGCCGAGGACGTGTAGGAGGCCCCGGACACGGCGTGAACGTCCTTGGCGTTGCCGTCCACCACCTGCGCGTTCAGCTCCGGGACCGCGCGGCCGTTGATGGCCCGGTCCTGTCCGTTGGACGATGGCACCTGCAACACGGTGACGTCGGTGACCGTCGTGTCGGTGGCCGTGATCTGCACCTGCACCGGACCGTACGGGGTGGAGACGGAGTCTCCCGTGTAGCTGGTTGCGGCGGCCTTCGTCGGGGTGTTCTTCGCCGCTGACGCCTCCATCCCGGGTATGGCCGGACCCACCTGAGCCGACGACGTCGCACCCGTGGTCGAGGAGGGGTAACCGAAGAGCAGCACGAGGCTGGCGACGGTGGAGGCGAGCCAGATGATGATGCGGGCCATGATGTCGTCCGTTCCGATTCAGGCCGAGAAGTCTTCTCGGTGGAGGTGTTGCGGCGGCAGGCCGCCGCGCAGGAGTGCGTGCTGTGCCAGGTCCATCCAGGGCCCACTGCCGCACAGGTAGACGTCGTGCCGGGCCAGGTCGGGCACCAGGTCGAGGAGAGCCCGGGACGGGTCGACCGGATGATCCGAGGCGGGAAGCCACGTGGGCACCCGAGGCTCACGGGGCCCAGCCACGACGTGATATCGAGCGCCGTGCTGTTGGGTGAGGAGCTCGACCTCTCCCCGGAGCGCGGCCCGGTCGGGCGAGGAGACCCGGTGGATGACGGTCACGTCGTCGGGTTCCTGCTGCAGGTCCTCCAGCAGCGCTCGCAAGGGTGCGATGCCGATGCCGGCGGCCATCAGCAGCACTTTGCGCCGCGTGCGGACTCCCTCGTGCAACAGACCGTAGGGGCCCTCGATGAGCACCCTCGTCCCCGGCTGCAGGTGCCGTAGTCGGCCGCTGCCCGGCCCTACCGGCGCCACGGAGATGCGCAGGCGTCCCGAGGCGGGGCTGGCGGAGAGGGAGAACGGATGCGCACGGCTCCACCCCGGCCCGTCGAGGAACCGGAACTGGAAGAACTGACCCGAGCGCGCCCGGAGGTCGTGGATGCGCCGTCCGTGCATGGTCACCGTGGTGGCTCCCGATGGGTCCGTCTGCACCGACTCGACCCGGATCCGGTGTCGCGCCGAACGCCATACCGGCACTCCCAGCCGCCAGAGCAGGACGGAACCCAGGGCCACCGCGTAGACCGACCACCAGAACACTGTGGACGTGGTGGACCGGAGGAACTCCTGGCCGGTCCACAGCTGGTGGGGCAGCGCCAGTCCGGCGCCGAGGTAGGCGTAGAGGTGGAGCAGGTGCCAGGACTGGTACCGCATCCGGCGCCGCGCGGCACGGATCGACGTGGCGACCACCATGAACAGGCTGAGGGTGCCCGCCACCGCCAACAGCATGCCGGGGTAGTTCAGCACCAGGTCACTGAGTGTGGACCACAGAGCCCCCAGTGTGTTGCCCGAGTAGCCGATCGTGATCGTGACGATGTGAGCCAGCATCAGCCAGAAGGAGGTGAACCCGATCTTGCGGTGCACCGCGGTCAACCGGTCCTGGCCCCAGCTACGTTCGAGCACCGGGACTCGAGCCATCAGGAAGACCTGGACCAGCAGGAGCACCGAGGCAACCAAGCCGCTGAGCCGTCCGACCGACATCATGACCTGGCCGTGGCCCAAATCCTGCAGGCCCTGGCCGGCGATCCACAGGTAGACCACGAAGGCATTGAGGAGCCAGAAGGCCGCGACGGACGCGGTCCGCCCCGATCGGGCACGGCGAGCGCCACCCCCCGAGGCGGTGACCAGCGTCGGGTCCACCGACGGCGAGGTGGTGCGCGGCTGCAGGATCGTCATGCTTCTCAGCATCCTCACCCCGACTAAGAGGCTCCTGAGATCAGATATGAGGATGCTGAGAGATCAGTCGCGCGTGGTCGCCCTACGGTGGGGATCGAGCAGGATGCGGCCCAGCATCACGATCCCCAGCACGCCCATGGCCAGGGACCACCCAGCCATCACGTCGGTCAACCAGTGATACCCCAGGTACACCCGGCTCAGCCCGATCCCCAGCGCCATCAGCACTCCGCCGGCGACGGTCGCTATACGAGTGGTGCGGCTGTGGCATCGGGTGAGCACCAAGCCGGTGATCAACCCGAAGAAGACGGTGCCGTTCAGCGTGTGGCCGGAGGGAAACGCGAACCCGTCGTTGAGGGCCCCGAGTACGTCCACCGCGGGTGGGCGGATCCGACCGATCGAGTTCTTCAGCAGCACGGTGAGGGTCAGCGACAGCGACATCCCCGCGGCCACCACGGCCGCAGCGACCCACCGTCGACGCAGCACGAAGAGGAGGACGAGCGCCAAGGTCAGCGGCAGCAGAGCGGCTGTACTTCCGAAGAAGGTGAAACCCCGGGCGACCACGGTGCCGACGTCCGAGCGGGCGGACACGAACCCTGCGGTCACGGCCGGGTCGTATGCCGACAGGTCCCCGCTCTCTGCCGCTCCGTCGGTCAGGACCACGCCGGCCGCTATACCGGCGATCGCTGCCGTCAGCGCGGCCAGGAAGGTCGGGGTTCGCCACACGGGCTGACGCGGCGAGGCGCCTGCGCTCGCGCGAGACGGAGTCTCGGACATGCCCCCACTATGAGACAGAACGGTTGAGAACTCGCTGAGAAGAGGATGACTCTCAGCCGACGGTGGCGGTGTGGGTCTTCTCAGCGCCGTCACAGGGCAACCGGAACATTCTGCCTGGATGAACACTCGCACGCGCCTCGCCGCGCCTCAGAGCACGACCCGTCAGCTGCTCAACAAGGTCCCGGAAGTCACCGTCTACTTCTGGGTCATCAAGATCCTCGCCACCACCGTGGGCGAGACCATCGCCGACTACCTCACCGCAACGCTGGGGTTCAGCCTCAACAATGCGTCCATCACGGTGGGCGCGATGCTGGCGGCCGTGCTGATCGCCCAGTTCCGCGCCCACCGCTACATCGCCCCCACCTACTGGGCGGCGGTCGTGTTGATCAGTGTCGCCGGCACCCTCATCACCGACAACATGGTCGATGACCATGGGGTCTCCCTGTGGACCACGACGGCCATCTTCAGCGTCGCTCTGGCCGTGACCTTCGCGATCTGGTACGCCGTGGAGCACACCCTGTCGATCCACGCCATCACGACCCACCGCCGCGAGGCCTTCTACTGGACCGCCATCCTGTTCACCTTCGCGCTCGGCACCGCCGCCGGTGACCTGCTGGCCGAGTCGGTCGGCATCGGCTTCGCCACCTCTGCCCTGGTCTTCGCCGCCGCGATCGCGGCCGTCGCCATCGCCCACCTGAAGTTCGGCCTGAACGCCGTTCTCGCCTTCTGGGTAGCCTACATCCTGACCCGCCCGCTCGGCGCCTCGATCGGCGACCTGCTGTCCCAGTCGCGCGCCGCCGGTGGCCTCGGGGTCGGCACCACGGCCACCAGCGGTCTGTTCC
>JBASAN010000169.1:0-4989 GCA_049650625.1 Ornithinimicrobium sp. | reverse complement strand
GCTTGGGCTGGAAGCCGATCTTCTCGTGGGTCAGCCCCGAGGCCTCGATGCTCTTCTTCAGCGGGCAGGCGCCGTCGTTGTGGTCGCAGACCGTGCAGTACAGGACGTGCTTGCGCACCAGACGCTGCGCGGCCTCCTCGCGGGCCTGCGCCGACGCGCCGACCAGACTGACCTCGAGCCCGTCGGCGGCTGGCGTGGCGCACGCGCGCACCATCGCCCCGTCGACCTCCACCATGCACGTGTCACACGTCTGGATCGGTCCCAGGGCGGGGTGATAACAAGCGTGCGGGAACGCGCCGGCCTGCCCCTCGGGTCCCAACGCCTCGACCAACGGACGTCCCGCCACCGCCGGCAGCTCACGTCCATCGATCCTCACGGTGCACAAGCGTGGCGCCTCGGCCGCCGCGTCCTGAGACAACGGGCGGAACTCGCGTGTTCGGTCGACGTCTCGCTGCATGTCCTCTGCCGTCATAGCAACCCCTCGCCCAAAGCGTCGATTCCCGCGGGTCAGACCAACCGGCGGCCCACGAAGTCGCCGACGCTGCGCATCGCGGCACGGGTCCGCGGTGCACCCCACAGCCTGATGTGCCCGCCTGGGTGGCGATACACCCCCGTGGACCTGCCATTTGGGGTCTGACCTTGGTTGATTCGTGGACACGCTGAACTCTGCACCTGCTGCAGGGGAAGCGAGATGATCCGGGATAAGGACTGACCCCCGCAGCGACCATCACTACGTCGATGAACAACAGCTGACCACTGAGTCGGGTGGGGTGATAGACCGAGCTGCGCAGTGAGAGTCTGTTCTGTCGGGTGGTGAGCTCGCCAGCGATCACCCGGGCATCGGGCGGTGACCTCGCCAACCCCAACGACTGAGCGACTAGGTGTGAGAGGGCCACGATCGGCGGTGCACAAAAGCAAGAGCGCACTACCCGCCCCGTCCCGGCTGCACCGGTGGTGCTGGATGGCATGCTGGGTTCCCGTGGCCGGGCTCGGCATCGTCTTCGGGTTGAGCCTCGTCCCGCTTGGCAGCATGGCCGCGTTCGGGGTCCTCGCCGGTGTCGTTGGCGCCCGCGTCGCCGCGATCGCCCACGAGCACGCCCCCGACGATCCCGCAACCGGTTCCGTCGCTGGGCCCACCGTCGGGCCCGCGGTGGGCGTGGCCGCGAGGCGCACGGTGTTCTTGGCGGCGCGGCCGCCGTGGTGGGTCGCGGTCTCTTGCGGGCTCGGCGCGGTGGTGCTGCACGCCTGGTTCGCTCTATTTGGTGCCGCGGTCTGGCCCGTCCTGGTGGCCGCGGTGTGCACCTCCCCATCGTGGTGGACCTTCTGGCTCTCTCGCATCCAGAACTAGGACGCCAGCGCCGTCGGCGGGTGCAGGCGAGTTGGGTGGTTGCGGTGCGTCTCTGAGGAGAGGGTGCAACCGCGCGGGTGCCCCCTGCGTAATCGGTGCATGAGTGGTCCTTCTGCTGGCAGACGCGATCGCGTCGTCCCAGTCACTGCTCGGGAGGTCCGTGCTCGCGCACGACGTAACTCCACGAGGCTCACCCTCCGACCGGGCCATGAAGCCGCCACGAGCTCAGCGGCGGCTCCGTGGCGCGGAGTCGCGTCGGCTGTCGTCGTCGAGTATCGGCGCGCACTCTCCCCGTCCCCGATAGCCAGCCAGCCCCTAGAGCTGCGGGTGGCTGTCCAGGGTGCGGCGTAGCCGCATCCGCAGAGCGACGCCCCGCCTTTTGGCGCCCTTGACTGGTGCCCGGAGGCCTAGATCCTGATGCGGCGGGGCAGGAGTCCCCTCCCCCTGGGTTCGTACTGCCATCCGCAGCCCGCAGCGAGCGCCGAACGACCGTTCAGCATGCTTCCCCCCGGCTCCCCTGAACGTGTCGCAACGCACCGTCGTAGGCGGGACTGCCGGGACTGAAAGGCGCCGATGTGGTGCTAGTCGATGCGACGCCACACCTCGACGGGGATCAACCGCGGTCGGTCGTGGAACCTCGTGCTGCTCGACTGCCTGGGCGCAAGGCAGACGCGTAAGGTCACGACATGGAGGCCGCGGCAAAGGACACCGCTGGAGTGAGTCCAGGCGGTACGCCAACGACCGACTACGGGTCCTTTGATCACTACGCTGAACTCGTACGCCGCATCGTGGGTGTTCCCGTGGGGCTGATCTCCATCATCGAATCACAGCGCCAGGTATTCCTGGGGGCTGAGGGTCTGCCGGAGCCGTGGCAGACGACCCGCGAGACCCCACTGTCGCACTCGTTTTGCCAGTACGTCGTAGTAGATCGTGCGCCGTTGGTCATCAGCGACGCCCGCCTCGACGAACGGCTCCGCACCAACCTCGCCATCCCCGACCTCGGCGTCGTCGCCTATGCCGGCTGGCCTATCTCGGACCACTCCGACACGGTCATCGGCTCGCTGTGCGCCGTTGACGGCGAGCCGCGGAACTGGAGCCCCGCAGAGCTCAAGGCTGTGGAGCACCTCGCCACTGCCTGCTCCGCGGAGCTCACCCAGCGCGAGCTGACCCGCACGCTGCGCGCGCTGGTCGGCGAGCTGCAGCGCAGCAACGAGCGCCTCGGCGCCTTTGGCGCCCAGATCAGTCATGACCTGAGAAACCCTCTCGCTGCCCTCGCCGGGTCGTTGGAGATCCTCGATGACTTGCATGCGCACGGCGAGGTGGATGGCGACGAGGTCAGCCTCATCCTGGCCCGGGCCCGGCGCAGCACCCACCGGATGACGGAGTTGGTCAACGATGTGCTTGCCTACGCCGTCGTCGGTGGCGAGCTGGTGCTGCGCGAGACCGACCTCGGCGCCCTAGTCACATCAGTGCTCGAGGACCTCGGTGGCGACCTGCACGCCGGTGCGGTCTGCGCCACCGGCCTGCCGACCGTGCTTGCCGACGGAGTGCAGATGCGCATCGTGTTGCAGAACCTGCTGGACAACGCAGCGCGCCACAGTGGCGGCGGCCCGATCGAGGTCCTCGGTTCGCAGAACGAGCGGCGGTGGACCCTGGAGGTGGTCGACCACGGACGCGGCGTGCCCGAGGCGGATCGGCTACGCGTATTCCAGCCCTACGAACGGATCGACCACAACCTGCCCGGCACCGGCATCGGACTGGCGACCTGCCGTCGCATCATCGAGGGGCACGGCGGCACGATCGAGCTCGACACGACCCCCGGTGGCGGCACCACAGCTCGGATAACAGTGCCGATGCGGCCCTGAATGTCTCCACGTGGCCACCGCTTACCCAAGCCCGTTCCTGTGGCTGGATGCGTCGCCTCATAGATTGCGCCACGCGTGATCTCGAGCTCCGCCGCGTTCAGCCTTCTTGTATGCCGATCGGTTAACGACCAGTACCCATGCGTGGGCCGGGGCGGCCCCCTCCGGACCGACATGCGCGATGTGGCGGCTACGCAGACGGCATCGGGTCGCCCCCCAGGTTCGATGCTGTTCGTGTGTGAGTGGAGCGGGTCTGCTGACCCCTGTTTTGGGACTGGCCGGTGATCGTCGGTTCCTTCTGCGAGACGGTTCGACATCGAACCGTCTCGAGGTCCGCTGCAGTCGGGCACGACCCCGTCTGCCGGACCAGACGATCTCCGTTCGTGGCTGTCAGAGTTCCATCTGACCTGGCACGAGGCGCCCGAGGCTCGACCTCAGTGGTGCGCCTCCGCAGGTGTGTTTGGCGCTCGGCGGTAACGGTCTCCGCGCGGTCGACGTTGCTCACGCTCAGGTAGACCACGGTGGCCAGGATGGCGCCCAGGAAGATCAGGCTGGTGATCAGCGTGCCCAGGCCGAGCCCACCCTCGGCGGAGGGCAGACCGAGAAAGTCGCCGATGTTGGCTCCGAGTGGGCGGGTGAGGATGTAGGCCAGCCAAAAGGCGAGCACGGGGCCCAGCAGGCCGCGCTTCCAGCCCAGGGCGATGAGGGCAATCAGGCTTGCGGGGAGCAGGATCGCGGCACCCGGGGACCACCCGGTCAGCTCGAGGGTCCAGTCACCGGCCGCGGTGCCGAGGGCGAAAGTGACCAGCACGACGAGCCAGTACCAGCCCTCGCGAGGGGTGGTGTTGATGGAGTGGATCGACAATGTGCGCTCGCGGGCGTGCCAGGCGGCGAACACCGCGGCGAGCGCGACGGCGAACACCGCGGTGCTCACGGCGAGCCGGACGCCTTGGGCGTCGGTGAGGTTGTCGGTCAGCAGGGTGCCGACCACGCTGATCAGGACCACCGCGGTCCAGTAGATGCCGGGCACGTAGGCGCGGGCGCGGAACTGCAGGACGAGCACCGCGACCAGGCCCACCGTGAACAGCACGGTGGTGTTGGTCAGGCCGAACCCGAGGGTCTCGTTGATGTAGTCGGCCAGGCTCTCTCCGACCGTGGTGCACAAGATCTTGATCACCCAGAAGAAGATCGTCACTTCCGGGACCTTGTTCAGCATCTGGCGGCGAGTCGTCGCGCGCGTTGTCGTCGTCATGCAGGTCACCTCCGGTGACCTGGCCTGCCAGCCATCTGACCGTATGCAGGGACGTCTTGCCCGGGGGTCGGGGGTGTCGGACGGCTGGCGACGCGAGGTTGCCGAAGCGGGCGGTCGCACTTGGTCTCGATCTGCACCACGGTCTCGAACCGGGTCTCGCCGCGCGACCATGGGCTCGCGGGTCGCGCCATTGCGGGATCCCGTTTCGGACGTTCACGTTCTGTGGTACGTGTCTTAGGCTGCTTCCCGTTCATCTCTTCTTGTCTTACCTCTAGCGGTGTGACAGGTCGATCCAGCCGGGTCAGCGTTGACGCGCCGAGCGGTCAACCGCGTGCCTCGGGCGGGGCCGTCAGGGCGTGGTCCTTAGCCGGGAGGCCTGGCGGTGTGGTGGGGGTGTCCGCGGGTGCGGTTGGTCTCCTTCATCTCCGCTTCAAGTAGGTGTCGACACCCGTCGACCAGTTGTTCGCGCGCTTCCTTTTCCATGTCTTGCCATACCGAGAAGTAGGTGTCGTCGTACTCCTCGATCA
>JBASAN010000168.1:0-8326 GCA_049650625.1 Ornithinimicrobium sp. | reverse complement strand
CCCGAGGGTCGAGCCCGCATCCGGTCCTCCCGCACGGGCCGCTGCTGCTGAGCGACGAGGCCCTCGTGACGTCGCACCCACCGTCCCGCGTGCTGGTGGTCGGACGCCACACCCTGCACCGCGAGATCGCCGCGCTCGCGCGCACCGAGGGGATCGTTGTCGAGCAGGTCAGCGTCACGGCGCAGTGGAGCGACCCCTCGCACGTTGTGTCACGGGTGTGGACCTGGCAGGAGTTCACCACCATGCCGCCCGATGACGCCGCTCGAAGATCGGACCCGGAGTGGGCGCAGGCCTGGGCGGCAGCGGGTCGAGCGCTCGCGGAGCGGGTGACTCGAGAGCTTCGCCACGCTCCCGACCTTGCGGGGGTCCGCGTCGCCGCCCTGGTGCTGTCGACCCTGTCCAGCACCGACACGTTGCTGCTCGGCTCGTCCAACACCCCGCGTGACCTCAACCTCGCCGAGGCTTCGGACGCGGACCGCCCGGTGGTCCTGGGCAACCGCGGCCTGGCCGGGATCGACGGCACCAACGCCTGTGCGGTGGGCCTGGCGTTGGCCTCCTCGGGGGGCAGCGTGGTCGCGCTGATGGGCGACCTGACCTTCCAGCACGACATCAACGGGCTGCTGATCGGCCCCGACGAGCCCAGGCCCAACCTGACCATCGTGGTGGTCAACGACCAGGGGGGCGGCATCTTCGGCACCCTCGAGTACGGCCACCCCGATCGCTGCGAGGACTTCGCCCGGATCTTCGCCACGCCGACCGACGCCGACCTGGCGGGCCTGTGCTCGGGCATGGGCGTGAGCCACCAGAAGGTCACCAGCCTCGGGGAGCTGCAAGCGGCGATGGCAGAGGAAGCGGACGGCATCCGAGTCATCGAGGTGCCGGTCCACCCGACCGACGACGCGGCGGCACGCGACGGACTGCGGGCAGCGGCCCATCAGGCTCCGGCCCCGCTGGACTAGAAGCCGCTCGTGCCGTAAGGCTCGGTGTCGGCTCGCATCGCCCGGGACAGCGCGCGGACGGCCCCGGGGTGACGCTCGATGACCCACCCCGCGGCGGCCAGAGAAGAGATCGAGCGGCCCCCCAGGTAGGCCGATCCCAGCACGTCGACACTCAACTCCAGGTCCGCTGGGTCCCGGCTGGGCTCGCAGCGGCCGATGCCGTCGGCGTCGACCCTCAGGCGCCAACGACCGGCGTTCCACGGACAGACGTCGTCGTTGACCTCGACCACCACGTCACAGGCAGCGGCGTATCCGCGCTCAGCGAGTGCTCTCGGCACGTCGACGAGCCGCACCCACAGGGCGTCGGTGATTTTCATCATGCTCGACCGTGGCCCGCCGGACCACCACACCAGAGGGTCGTCGGTGCTGCGCGCAAAGAACTTGACCTTGCTGATCAGGTCGAAGCTCAGCAGCCGCCGCGCCAAGGCGAAGAGCGCCGGCGTGTCGACCGCGGCCATCTCCGCCACACGGAGCTCACCGCCGGGGTTGTTGTGGTCGTCCCACTCGGAGGTCCGCCGCAGCAGTGCGTAGCCGACCGGTGTGCCCGCCCGGGTGGCGAAGAGCGCCTGCCGCTGCTCCTTGGAGCCTCGAGCCTTCGGGAAGTCCTGGAACCACCAGCGGGCGATCCGCTCCGGTCGGGTGGCCGTGCCCAGCGTGTGCTCGGCTGCCGTGACCTGCAGGGCATGGATCGCTGCGGTGGCCTCGTCGGTATGGGCGGGCACCATATGTGTGGTGATGTCCTCCGCGGCGGTGGCGACGTGCTGCGGGGCCGAGAGGTCGGTGCCGGTGCTGAGCTGCAGCATGACCTCGAGTGATGCCGGCCCGTACCCGAAGCGACCGTAGATCCCCACCTCGGCCGCCCAGAGTCCGGCGATGGCCGACTCGCCCCGGTCGTGGATCCCGTGCAGGTGCTCGGTCATCATGGAGGTCAAGATGCCGCGACGACGGTGGTCCGGATGCACGCCGACCCAGGTCAGTCCGTTCATCGGCACGCGAGTCACCCCCGCGCCGGCCGCGGGGACGCTGAGGTGCATGTCGAAGGCGCCGTAGATCCCGACCAACGGACCCTCGGGTGTGGACGGAGCCCCCACCAGGGCCTGAGGGTCGATCTCCACCCCCCGGCCCCGTTCGTAGTCGAACTCACGGACCATCTCGGTAGCACTGGCCCCGGGCAGCACCTCGAACCACACGGTGTGCTCCAAGGTGACCATTCGGTCAGCGTCAGCGGGGGTCAGGGGCGTCGAGCGATAGGGCCAGCCCGGTCGGGCGGAGGTGTCGTCGGAGCGAGGGGACTCATCCATGCCACGAAGCCTGCCGGATGCTCCACGTCGACGCGAACGAATATCGGTGGCGATTTCAAGCGACCGTTACCGTCTGGGAGAGTTCTGCGGTGACATCCTCGACCTCCTCTCGCCCCGTCCTGAGCTCTGCCGGATCGCCGGCGGCGGTAATGGTGGTCTTTGCTATGGCCGGCTTGGTGATGGCTCAGACCTTCGCCCGCATGCCGGCCATCCGAGACGCGGTCGACGCCAGCAAGGGAGAGCTGGGTTTGGCGCTGATCGGCGGCGGTCTGGGGTCGCTGCTGGCCATGCCGTTCACCGGCCGCCTGGTGGACCGCTTCGGCACCAAGCGGGTGGTGACGGTCAGCATCGTGCTGGCCTGTGCGGGGTGGAGCTCGCTGGCGTTCGTGCCCAACCCCTGGGTGATGGGGGTGGCCTTGGTGCTTACCGGCGCTCCCGTCGGCATCTGGGACGTCGCGATGAACGTGCAGGGCAGCCAGGTCGAGAGACTCCGTGGTCGCTCGCTGATGCCCTTCTTCCACGCGGCGTTCTCGGCGGGGACGGTCGTCGGTGCCGGCACCGGTGCCCTCGCGGCCTATCTCGGAGTCGGCCTGTTGCAGCTGCCGGCGATCGGGGCCATGGCCATGGTCATCGGGCTGGTCTCGGTCCGAGGTTTCATGCCGGACCAGTCGGCCGATGCCGAAGAGGCCGAGAGGCCCGGGGGCCTACCGACGGAGGGCCAGGATGTCGGGGGACAGCCGCCTGCTCGCCGTGGGGTGAGCAGCCTGGAGATCATGATCGGCGTGGTGTGTCTGGGAGGGGCGTTGGCCGAAGGGTCGGCCAACGACTGGCTGGCCATCCTGCTGGTGGACGTGCAAGAGGCGCCCGCCGCTCTCGGAGCACTCGCGCTGACCGCCTTCAACCTCGCCATGATGACCGGTCGACTGCTCGGCAGCCCCGCCATCGACCGGTTCGGCCGGGAGCGGGTCGTGCAGGCCGGGGGTCTGCTGGCGACCCTCGGCATCCTTCTTGCAAGCCAGGTGCCGTCGTTGCCGGTCGCTCTCATGGGTGGCCTGATCTGGGGGCTCGGGGTCTCGACCATCTTTCCTGCGGCCATCTCGGCGGCCGGCGAGATCGCCGGTCGGGGCAACCGGGCCATCACCGTGGTCAGCACCATCGCCTACGGCGCGTTCCTGTTCGGTGCCCCCACGATCGGGATTCTGGCGGAGGCCTTCGGGCTGAGCCGAGCCCTGTTCGTGGTGATCGCGTTCCTGATCGTCATGATGGTGCTGGCGAGGAACCTCCGGCCGGGGGCGCTCGTGCCGTCCGCTCAGCTGCGGGAGTCGATCCAGTAGCGACGTTTGGGGGGCACGCCGTCGGCGACCTGACGGACGTCCTCCAAGACCCCACCCGCTCGCTCGATGACCCGGATCGATCCCACGTTGTCGTCATCGCAGGTCACCAGCACGTCGTGAACCCCGAGGTCGGCCAGCCGCCGGACCGAGAGCCGCAGCATCGCCGTTCCGTAACCGCAGCCTCGAAACGCGGGGCGGACGGCATACCCCACGTGTCCGCCGATCTCGAAGAGCAGCGGAGTGAGGGTATGCCGGATGGAGACGCGTCCGACGATGGTCGCGGATCCTTGTGGAGGCGGTTGCCGACCTCCGGTGCCCACCGTCTCGCCCACGAGGAAGTCGGACCGGACCCGCCCAGGGCCGAAGTCCCCACCCCGGGCCTGGCGGTCCAGCAGGTCGAGCTGCTGACCCCAACTGAGCTCGGGGTCGAGGAGGAAGGCGAAGCCCACCTCGCTCAACTCATCGTGCGCGGCCCGCATAGCGGCCTCGTCGGTCATTCGTGGCGTTCGCAGCCTCAGCGGGCTCACGGGACCCTGCATCGCAGGCTCCTCCTTTACGTCCGCGTCAGCTCTCGAGGGCGTACCGCATGGCGGCCAGCTTGATCTCGGTCTCGGCCAGCTCGGCTTCGGGGTCCGAGGCCGCGACGATGCCACCGCCGGCGAAGAGCCGCAGGCGACGGGGGTCCTCACACAGCTCGCCGCAGCGCAGCGCGATGCCCCAGTCGCCCTCTCCGGCCACGTCCATCCAGCCGACCGGTCCGGCGTACCGGCCGCGATCCATGCGTTCCAGATCTGCGATCAGGGCGGCCGCCGCCGCGGACGGCGTGCCACAGACGGCAGCCGAGGGGTGGAGTGCGGCCGCAAGGCGGAGCGAGGTCGCCTCGTCGGCGTGGACCCCGCTGATGTCGCTGGCGAGGTGGTACACGTCCGGAAGCTTCAACACGAAGGGCTGCTCGGGGACGGCGAGGTCACGGCAGTGAGGGGCCAGTGCGTCGGCCACCGACCGGACCGCGTAGGCGTGCTCCTCAAGGTCCTTCTCGCTGGAGATCAGGCTGAGCTGAGGGTCCACGTGATGCTCGGGCTTGAAGTCCGGATGGTCCTCGGCCACCAGCCGTTTCACCGCGTGGCTGCGGCGGACCGTCCCCGCCAGCACCCGGGAGTGCACCTTGCCGTCCAACAGACGGACCAGCATCTCCGGGGTGGCCCCCACCAGGCCGTCCACGGCGAAGGTCCACGTCGCGCGGTATCGCTCGGCCAGCCGGTCGAGCACGTGGTGCAGGTCGATCGGGCCGTTGGCTTTGGCCAGCTCATCGCGCGCCAGCACGACTTTGTGCACCTCACCGGCACTGATGCGCTCGATGGCCCGAGCGATGACCCCGGGCCACTCCTGAGCGGACACCGACCCGGCGACGATCTCGATGGGGGTCGCGGCCGCGGGTCGTGCCTCGTCAGCCGGGTCGAGGAACGCCGCCGCGTTCGTCTCGTCGGGGTGCAACGGATCGGCGGTGACCGTGGTGCGCCAGACGCGGCCGTCCCGTCGTCCGATGACGACCTCGGGCACCACGAGTCTGCTCTGGTCGTGGGAGTCGGGGGAGAAGCTGAACGACCCGAACGTGACCAGCCCGGTGCCGGGCAGCCCCACGGTGTTCTCGACCTGCGCTACCGCACAGACCTGCTTCCACCAGGATTCGGCGTCGGCGAACCGATTGGGCCCAGTGGTCAGGCAGCGCGCCACCCGCCCCCAGCCCACCAAGCCATCGCCTTCACGCAGCCACGAGCACATGGTGCTGGGGGCCGCTGACTGCGGCACCAGCGACAACAGCTCGACGCCTTCGTCGAGATCGTCGGTGATATCCACGGTGATCGCACGCAGGCGGGGGAGGGCGAGCACAGTCACAACGGTCCACTGTATTGCGCAAGTGCGAGGATGAACGCATGACCCGTGCCAGCTTGGACAAGGACCCTCGTGATGTCGCCGAGATGTTCGACGATGTCGCCCCTCGGTACGACCTCACCAACGACGTCCTGTCCGCGGGTCAGACCTACGTATGGCGCCGGGCCGTGGTGCGTTCGGTGGCCGCCGAGCAAGGAGAGCGGGTGCTCGACATCGCGGCGGGCACGGGCACCAGCAGTGAGCCGTTCGCGAACGCCGAGATCGACGTCGTGCCCGCGGACTTCTCGCTGGGAATGCTGCGGGAGGGGCGCCGACGTCGACCCGATATGCCGTTCACGGCTGCCGATGCGCTCCACCTTCCCTTCGCTGACGACTCCTTCGACGTGGTGACGATGTCGTTCGGCCTGCGCAACGTCAGCGACGTGCCGTCTGCTCTGCAGGAGTTCGCCCGGGTCACCAAGCCGGGGGGTCGGCTGGTGGTCTGTGAGTTCAGCCAACCCGTCTGGCGGCCGATGCGGACGGCATACATGGGGTACGTGATGCGGGCCCTCCCGGCGGTGGCGAGGAGGATCAGCTCCAACCCCGCCTCCTACGTCTACCTTGCCGAGTCGATCCGCGCGTGGCCGTCCCAGCAGGAGCTCGCCCGGACCCTCGCCGAGTCGGGGTGGAGCTCGGTGACCTGGCGCAATCTGACCGGCGGCATCGTCGCGGTGCACCACGCCGTCATGAGTTGAGCGCGTGTCGCCGCCGCGCCGTATGCTGCACCGCGCGGGCCAATCCCTACGCGACCCCGACGGCGCGGGACGACGGATGACCCCTAGGATTGTCTTGGCCGCACCATGACTACGCGCTGGCACCGAAAGGAGTGTGGGACCGGATGACCGATCCTTACCTTCCGATCTTGTTTCTCTTGGCCCTGGGCTTGCTGTTCGCCGGCGGATCCATGGCCGGGGGAGCCGTCCTCGGTCGCAAGACCTACAACCGTGCCAAGTCCGAGGCCTACGAGTGCGGCATCCAGCCCACCCCGCAGGCTCTCGACGGCGGTCGCGTGCCCGTCAAGTACTACCTCACGGCGATGCTGTTCATCGTCTTCGACGTCGAGGTCCTCTTTCTTTATCCCTTCGCCGTGGCCTTCGACCAAGTGGGACTTTTCAGCGTGGCCGACATGCTGATGTTCCTCTTCGTGGTCTCCGTCCCCTTCATCTACGAGTGGAGCCGGGGCGGTCTGGAATGGGACTAACAACACAGGGAGTGTGTGACTCATGGGTCTAGAGGAAAAGCTTCCCTCAGGCATCGTGCTGACCTCGGTCGAGGGTCTCGTCGGCCAGATGCAGTCCCGGTCAGTGTGGCCGGCCACCTTCGGGCTGGCTTGCTGTGCCATCGAGATGATGGCGGTGGGCACGCCCGACTACGACATCGCTCGTTTCGGGATGGAGCGCTTCGCAGCGACGCCGCGCCAGGCCGATCTGATGATCGTGGCCGGTCGCGTCAGCCAGAAGATGGCACCCGTCGTGCGACAGGTCTACGACCAGATGCCCAACCCGAAGTGGGTGCTGTCGATGGGGGTCTGTGCCAGCTCGGGCGGAATGTTCAACAACTACGCCATCGTGCAGGGCGTCGACCACATCGTGCCCGTCGATATCTACTTACCCGGCTGTCCTCCGCGGCCGCAGATGCTGATCAACGCGCTGCTGGAGCTGCACGAGCAGATCCGCTCCTCGAAGTTCGGCGTGGACCGGGTCAAGGCGGCGCGTGCGGCCGAGGCTGCCGCGATGGATGCGACGCCGACCCACGAGATGAAGGGGTTGCTCGCGTGACGACAGTGCAGCGAGGAGACGCAGCAAAGCGAGGCCCGGAGCAAGCGCGGAGTCACGCGCAAAGGAGGGTCGCGTGAGCGAGGACAAGGCCAAGAAGGACGCCGTCGCGGAGATCGAGACCGCCGAGGTCGCGGGCGACGAGAACGCCGTCGCCGACGGTAAGAACACCATCGACCGGGTCAACGCCCCGGCCGCGACGCCGGACCAGAAGGTCAGCAGCACCCAGGCCCAGGAGACCGGCTCAGGCTCGGTCAGCACGATGGACCCCGAGGGCAACACGCCGGTGCAGGTCGGCGAACGTCGCGGCATGTTCGGTGGCTCGCTGGGCTCGGACACCTCGGGCTACGGCGGTCTGGTGCAGCCGATCCTGCTGCCCGGTTCCGCGGAGCGGCCCTACGGGGGGTACTTCGACGAGATTGCCGACCACCTCCTCGACGTACTCGGCGACCAGCACGATGCCGCGATCACCCGCGTGGTCATCGACCGCAAGGAGATGACGCTGAGCGTTCCCGCCGAGCACCTGCCGTTGGTCGCCCAGAATCTGCGCGACCACCCTGGTCTCCGCTTCGAGATCTGCAGCGGGGTCTCCGGGGTGCACTACCCGCAGGACACCGGCAACGAACTGCACGCGGTCTACCACTTCCTGTCGATCACCAACGGCTCACGTCGACTCCGCGTCGAAGTTGCCTGCTCGGACGAGGACCCACAGATCCCCTCGATCGTGGACATCTACCCCGCGGCCGACTGGCACGAGCGTGAGACCTACGACATGTTCGGAATCGTCTTCACCGGCCACCCGGCGTTGACGCGAATCCTGATGCCGGACGACTGGCCCGGCCACCCACAGCGCAAGGATTACCCGCTCGGCGGGATCCCTGTGGAATACAAGGGAGCCACCATTCCGGCCCCGAGCGAGCGCAGGAGCTACACCTGATGGCGACGACCCACACCGAGTCCACCGAGACCCAAGACCTCTACGGCGA
>JBASAN010000167.1:0-5675 GCA_049650625.1 Ornithinimicrobium sp. | reverse complement strand
CATACCTCTATTGCACGCCTGAACCGGTGGACGCGGAAGGAGCCAGACCCGGTTGTTGTCTCACATATGAGACATCAGCGGGTGGTCAGTGGACGCCGCGCATGGACTTCTTCAGCATGGGCACCAGCGCCGCCAGGATGAGCCCGAGGACGATCGCGGTGCCGCCGATCGCGGAGAAGTAGGGGACTTCGTTGGCCCGGTCGTAGTAGCCCGCCAGGATACCGGCGAGGGTCGTGCCCACGGAGATGGACAAGAAGAACAAAGCCACCATCTGCGTGCGGAAGGCCTTGGGAGCCAGCTTCGTCGCCACCGAGAGACCGATGGGAGACAGGAACAACTCAGCACAGGTGAACAGAAACAGGATGAAGGCCAGTCCCAGCAACGGAGTGCTGTTCGGTCCACCCCCGGAGAAGGGGATGAAGGTCAGGAACGCGATGCCCATCACCACCAGCCCAGCCGCGAACTTCAGCGGGGAGCTCGGCTGCCGCGAGCCCATCTTGGTCCAGACTGCCGCGAAGACACCGGCAAAGATGATGATGAACACGGGGTTGATGGACTGCACGAAGCTGGGTGGCATGGTCCACCCGAAGAACGTTCGGTCCAAGCTTTCCTCGGAGTAGATCGCCACCACGGTGAACTGTTGCTGGAACAGCGCCCAGAACACGGCGGAGGCGATGTAGAGGGGGATGAAGGACAGGACCCGGCTGCGCTCCGTGTCGTCGACACGAGAGCTGGTGAGAAGGAGGGCGAAGTATGCGACGGAGGCGGCGATGGCCAGGCCCGCCATCACGTTGGCCAGGTTGCCCGCACCCACCAGACCGGTGAAGAGCGCACCTGCGATCAGGACCGCGACGAGCACTCCCACGCCGATCCACCGGGTGTACTGCTCAGACGGTAGTGGGTTGGGGATGTCGTGGGCTGCCTCCGGGAGGTTCTTGCGGGTCAGCGCGTACTGCGTGAGCCCCACGAACATGCCCACGGCAGCGGCGCCGAAGCCGACGTGGAAACCCCAGTTCTGCTGCAACCATCCCGTGATGAGCGGTCCGACCAGGGCCCCGATGTTGATCCCCATGTAGAAGATCGAGAACCCTGCGTCGCGGCGTTCGTCGCCCTCTTCGTACAGCGTGCCCACCAGGGACGTCGCATTCGCCTTCAGGCCACCCGAGCCGACTCCCACCAAGACCAAGCCAACGGTCAGGCCGAGGACGTCCGGCAGCACGGCCAGCGAGACGTGGCCGAGCATGATCATGATCGCGGAGTAGAACAGCACCCGCTCGGAGCCGAGCAGCCGATCCGCAAGCCACGCCCCCAGGATCGTCGACAGATAGACGCCGCCGCCGTAGGCACCGACCAAGCCTGTGGCGACCCCCCGGTCGATAGCCAAGCCACCCTCGGCGACCGTGAAGTACATGTAGTAGAGCAGGATGCCCTGCATCCCGTAGAACGAGAACCGCTCCCACAGCTCGACGCTGAAGAGGTTGGCCAGCATCCGGGGATGGCCGAAGAAGGAAGCTCGCGTATCCGTCGACGGAGAAGACTCGAGGGTGCTCATGCGCACATTTGATGCCCGCCGCGAAAATCTGTCAAACGCGAGCGACCGCCCTGTCACCGCTGGTCGGGGACACCGAAGAGTCCAGGTCTATCGCCTTCAAGGGGCCGGGACATACACCTTGAGGATAGGGTGACCGAGGTTGCCCCGGACCCGGTGATCATGCTGTTGAACACCATCGCCCTGAAGGGGTCCTGACTGATGCGCTGCTCTTCGCCGACCACTCACCGCCTCCACGGCGGTGACGTGGGTGCCCACCGGATCCGGTCGATCTTCCGCAACTGCTTCGTACTGAATCGATGACCAACCATCACCCCCCTGTGACCGTGGGTGGGAGAAGATCTGCTGCGCGGTCACTATCCACTGACCAGCTCATAGAGATCTTCGTCGACGTGGCCGACACCTTGGTCGAGGAGTTCGACCTCATCGAGTTCTTGACCACCGTGGTCTCGCACGCAGTCGAAGTCAGCAGCACCGACGCAGTGGGCTTGCTTCTCGCCGACCAGAAAGGTCGTCTGCAGCTCATGGCTGCCTCACGCGAGTCCGCACGGCTACTCGAGCTCTTCGTGTTGCAGAACGACGAAGGACCGTGCCGCCAGTGCTACACGACGGGTGAACTCGTGGTGGTCCCGGACCTGGCGCTCACCCAGGAGCGCTGGCCGGCGTTCAGTCGGCGTGCCAGTGAAGCCGATTTTCGATCTGTGTGCGCGATCCCGATGCAACACAGCGGGACCACTATCGGGGTCCTCAACCTGTTCAACCTGCACACTGACCCTTTCGAGCCACAGACCGTGCGCGTCCTCCAAGCGCTGGCGCATGTCGCCACTATCGGGATCTTGCAAGAGCGGGCCGTGCGCAGCAGCACCCTCCTGACCGAGCAGCTCCAAGGGGCGCTGAACACCAGGATCGTCATCGAGCAGGCCAAGGGAGTGCTGGCACAGAAATGCGGGCTCGATATCGACGAAGCCTTCATCCAGCTGCGTTCCTACTCCCGAGGGGCGGGGCTCCAGCTCAGCAGCGTCGCCCGGGACATCGTGCTGAACCCCCATTCCCACCCCGAGCTCACCCGTCGCTAGCGGGGTGACGCCCGGGGCGGGCACAACTCCTCCCACGCGCACTGTCGACGAGGTGGTCATGAAGAGATCGTCGTTCAGAAGCGTGAATAGAAGTCTGTCAATATAGAGCCATGTCTCCTCAAGCCGCTCCCATCCTGTCCGTTCCATGTTGCCCTCCGCTGACTGGAGCGCCCTTGACCACGGATGGCGCGGCCGATCTAGCTCGCGTGTTCAAGGCTCTGGGTGACCCGGTGAGGTTGCGCTTGTTGAGCATGGTCGCGTCCCAGTCCGGCGGTGAGGCGTGCGTCTGCGACCTGACCTCGGCTTTCGACCTCTCCCAACCCACGATCTCTCACCATCTCAAGGTCCTTCGAGAGACGGGCCTGCTGGACTGCGAACGGCGGGGCACATGGGTCTTCTACCGGGTGGTCCCGACGATGCTGGCGCAGCTTGCCACGCTCTTGGGGAACCCCGAGCAGATGGCCCCCACCCGCGTTGATTCCGTTGGACCGGTGCAGGCGTGAGCGGTGTCAGGACTGCCGACGAGCAGGCGGTGGTCGGCCAGCTGTCGACGCTGGATCGCTTCCTGCCGGTGTGGATCGGCGTGGCCATGATCGTCGGGCTGATGCTGGGGCGAGGCGTGCCGAGTGTGAGTGAGGCGTTGCAACGGGTCGAGGTCGGCGGCATCAGTCTGCCGATCGCCATCGGGCTGTTGGTCATGATGTATCCGGTGCTGGCGAAGGTTCGCTACGACCGGACTGCCGCCGTCGTCGGCGACAAACGTCTGTTGATCAGCTCGTTGCTGCTGAACTGGGTCCTGGGTCCCCTGCTGATGTTCGTCCTGGCCTGGTTGCTCCTGCCGGATCTGCCGGAGTACCGCACGGGCCTGATCATCGTGGGCCTAGCCAGGTGCATCGCGATGGTGGTCATCTGGAACGACCTGGCCTGTGGGGATCGTGAGGCGGCCGCGGTGCTGGTGGCGATCAACTCGATCTTCCAGGTCTTCGCGTTCGCGGGGTTGGGATGGTTCTACCTCACCGTGTTGCCAGGATGGCTCGGACTCAACCAAGCCACGATCGACGCCTCCACCTGGGACATCGCCCGCAGCGTGCTGATCTTCCTCGGTATACCGCTGCTCGCGGGGTACTTGTCACGCCGGTTGGGGGAGAAGGCCAAGGGTCGGCAGTGGTACGAGGAGGAGTTCCTTCCCCGCATCGGCCCGTTCGCGCTCTACGGGTTGCTGTTCACGATCGTTGTGCTGTTCGCCCTCCAGGGCGAGGCCATCACGTCGCAACCGCTGGATGTGGTGCGCATCGCGTTGCCGTTGCTCGTCTACTTCACCGTGATGTGGGGCGGGGGGTACGCCCTCGGCGCCGCTCTGGGGTTGGGCTACGAGCGGACCACCACGTTGGCCTTCACCGCCGCTGGCAACAACTTCGAGCTGGCGATCGCGGTCGCGATCGCCACCTTCGGGGTCACCTCGGGGCAGGCGTTGGCCGGGGTGGTGGGACCGCTGATCGAGGTGCCGGTCCTGGTCGGTCTGGTCTACGTCTCGTTGTCCCTGCGGCCCCGCTTCACCGATCAGTCCTCCGCCACCGACGATCGCCAGGGCAGTCCGATCTAGGCGAGTCCAATGCGTAGGTTGTGAGTATGGGCCCGGACGGTGCGTCGACGATGTCGGGTGAGTCATGAGTGCCCCGGCTGCAGCCGCTGCTCTCGACGTGCTGGCTCTGCTGAGTCGACACCTCGCGCCGGTGCCGGCGGCCATCATCGCGCGAGAGCTGCGGATCCCGCGCTCCACGACATACCGCGTGCTGTCGGTGCTCATCGACCGGGGTTTCGTCGTGCACCTACCCGAGGAGCGCACCTACGGCCTGGGGGTCGCAGCCTTCGAGCTCGGCTCGGCCTACGGTCGGCAGGCACCGTTGCAACGCGTGGCCCGCCCGCTGCTCACCCGGCTCTCCGACCACACCAAGCACAACGCTCACCTCGCGGTGCTGCACGGTCGCGACGTCCTCTACGTCATCGAGGAGCGCGTGTCCGGCCGCCCGTCCCTGGTCAGTGACGTCGGGGTACGCCTACCGGCGTCCTTGACGGCCAGTGGCCTGGCCATCCTGGCCGCATTGCCTGCGGCCCAGGTGCGCGCCCTCTTCCCATCGACCGACGCCTTCGTGCAGCGGCACGACATCGGCCCCACGTCGCTCAGCAGTCTGCGGCCCCTGCTGTCGCGGATCCGAGCCCGTGGGTATGCCGAGGAGCTCGGCCTGGTGACGCCCGGCTTGGCCTCCGTGGCCGCCCCCGTGGTGGATCACACCGGCCACCCGGTGGCCGGTGTCGCCGTCACCTTCCCGGTCTATGCCGAGGCGGACGCCGCCTCGCCACCGGATCTCGTCGCTGCGGTACAACGGTCTGCGGCCGACATCTCCTACCGCCTCGGCCACCGCACGACCCTTCACGGATAAGGTGACCGCGGCGTGACGGAGGAGGAGCAGATGGCTCGCAGGATCCCCACCCGTGAGGTCGCGGGCTACTCCGCCGGAAGCGTCGGCACCGGTGGGTTCGGCACCCTTCCCGGCCTGGTTCTGGCGTACTACCTCACCGACACCCTGGCGGTCCCCGCGCTGCTGGCGTCCATTGTCGTGATCGTGCCCAAGGTGTGGGACGTCATCATCGATCCAGCGATCGGAGCGATGAGCGACGCCGAAGCTTCCCGTCGACACTCCCGAACTCGCCTGATGGCGATCGGGGCCGTGACCCTGCCGATCGGATTCATCGGCACCTTCGCCGTGCCGGAGGGCTGGTCACCACTCGCCGCTGCCGGCTGGGTGCTGATCTTCTTCGTGCTCGCCACGTCGTCGTTCAGCCTCTTCCAGGTGCCATACATCGCCCTTCCCGCCGATCTGACCGACGGCTACCGCGAGCGCACCCGGTTGATGAGCTGGCGGATCGCCACCTTGACCCTCACGATCCTGCTGGTCGGCGCCGGCGGCCCAGCCGTGCGCGACGCGGCCGGCGGTGGACGTTCGGGATACCTGGTGATGGCCGTGGTGATCGCCGCCGTGCTGCTGGCC
>JBASAN010000166.1:0-3001 GCA_049650625.1 Ornithinimicrobium sp. | reverse complement strand
CCCAGCCAGGAAGGATCGAAACCGAGCTCGCTGGCCAACGGTTCGTTCAGCATCAGCAGGGTGGGGTCGGGTGCCTTTTCGGCCTGCCACGGCACGCACAGCTCGGGCAACTCTCGGCGGAACCGGTTGTCCAACGTGATGGGGGATGGGGTGGCGACACTCACCCGTCGAGAGTAGTTGAGGGTGCCACCGTGGCTGCAGCGACGCCATCCGCCTTCTCAGGAGCGTTGCAGTCCGTGCCCCCCGACGGGTCAGGCGAGCTGAGCCACCGCGAGGGCCGCCAGGGCCAGCGACCAGCTGACCATGCTGCCGACCAGGAAGTACTCGGTGACCTCGTCCACGCCGACGGCGTCGGAGCGGTCGAGGTCGCTCTGCCTCAGCTCGGGCCACCGGATCAGCCCCTTGGCCGCGATCACGAGGCTTGCTGCCGTGACCTCACCGGCCAGGCCGAGGCCGAGGATGATGAGCCGTTCCATCGGGCCCAGGATGCGTCCGCCTCTCAGGCGATCGGACGCCTGGGCCGAGCCCGGTGGACCCCAGGCGCCGATCTGCGTCAGAACCAGTCTGACGACGTGATTGGCGGTGGCCACCTGGACGACCAGGAGACCGGCAACGAGGAGAACGTGGTCGGGGGAGGGGTCGGCGCCGGCCAGGGTGAACCCGGCCCAGTCCAACCATCTCGCGAAGTCCCCTTCGGCCGTCGAAGCCGCTCCCGACCCGACGAGGAGCACGACACCACCCCCGGCCAGGACGGCCAGGGGGAGGGCAGCACCCCGGTCCACAAGGTCCGACGAGGTGGTCACCCACCCGCCGAGCACGGCCGCCGACAGCATCAGGAGCAGCAGATCCGTCCCGCTGGTCAGGTCGGTGAGCACGGCCAGCAGGACGAGCGTGGCCCATCCGGCGAGCACGGTGATGATGGCCCCGCGCTGCGGGTCGCGCCCCGCACGCAGCCGCATGAGGTCAGCGACTCCGATGCTGAGCAGTGCGATCGCCAGCACGCTCACGGCAGCCGAGCCAGCGTCTGCGCCGCGCCGAGGAGCATCGGCATCCCCGAGCTGCTGCGACGCTGCTGGACCGCCTGGCGCGTGATGCCTAGCGCTTCGGCGATCTCCGTGTGCGTCAGGCCAGCCATGAGTCCCTTCAGAATGCTCCACGATCGTTCGTCATACGAGTCAAGCAGGAGGTCCTGACACACCAACGCTGCGTTGACTGCGTCCTGCAGGGGGTCGTCGTCGTGACTCCGGTAGGCGGTGCGCAGTGCAGACCAGCCGGTCTCGTCCTCCTGCGACTCAACGGCGTCGATGGCCGCTCGTGCCGACCACCAACCCGGTCCGTCCTGGGTGAGGTTCTCCGGGTCGAGCATCGTGACCTCCCCGCGACCCAGGCCGAACCGCACGGGGACCGACGGCTCGAGGTGGCAGCGGATGGAGAGCACTGCGCCCAGCGCGTCTCCCAGACGCGCATACGACCCCTGGAACTCGTCTCCGGCGGTGACCGCGGCGCTCTGGACCGCCGGGCTGTTGTCCGCCACGGTGGCCAAGGCCGCGCTCAGCGTGTCGTGCAGCACCTGTCGTTGCGGGGACCGGCGAGATGCGATGAGGTCGCCGATGAGGGTCACCGGAAGGAGAGGCATAGCAAGAAGGTACCTTGCTTTCTGCACAAGGCAAGCCTCAAGCTTGCGTCAGCCTCCGGTGTCAGCGAGGGTCGACGAGGGCGGCTCGCCCGTGGTCGGCTTTTCACGTTGAGCAGCTACTCTCCCTGCGTGCGCAAGGTGCTGTGGGTGGTGGGCGCGGCGTGGTGGGTGGCCGCAGCGACGCTTCTGGCGCTGCGGTGGGTCCCCGGGGGTGGGGTGGTTGTCGTAGCGCTGCAGTCCGGCCTTCCGATCGTCGGACTCAGCTTGGTGCTCTTGGTACTGCTGTCGGTGCTGGCCAGGTCGAAGGGTCTTGGCGCACTCACCGTCCTACTGCTGGCGCCCATGCTCGTGCTCGCGAGCCCCTGGTGGGTCAAGCCCCAGACGCAGTCGCCCGCGAAGTCGGACGTCGTGGTGATGGCCAGCAACCTCTACTTCGGCGCGGCCGACGTGGGGGAGCTCGAGCAGGCGGTTCGTCGTCGAGAGGTGTCCGCCTTGGTGTTGCTCGAGGTCACCCCGCGGGCCCTGCGGCAGGTGGAAGCGAGCGACATACCAGCGCTGTTGCCGCATCGTTCGGGACAGGCGCGAGTAGGAGCCGACGGGACGATGATCTTCACCGCGCAGCCGCACCGCGAGCTGGCGACTCCGGACCTCTTCTTCGACCAGGTCGCGGTGGAGGTCACGGCCGAGCAGGAGGCCGCGGATCCCTGGCTGCTGCTCGGCGCGCATCCGGTCCCACCCACGCTGGCCGACTGGTCCTCCGACCTCGCGGCGCTCCGGCACTGGAGTGACGCTCAGGACCCCAGCCTCGACCTCGTGATGGCAGGGGACTTCAACGCCTCGTCGGCCCACCCCGCCTTTCGAGACCTGGAGCAGGATTTGGTCGACGCACGGCGCGCGACCGACCCGGGCTGGGTGCGGACCTGGCCACGGACGAGCGTCATCCCGGCCTTCATCGACCTGGACCACGTGCTGGTCCGCGGCTTCGGAGTCGTCGATGCCGGGCAGGTCGAGATCTCCGGGACGGACCACAGTGCGGTCTGGGCGAGGGTGGGCCGCAGTACTCGCTAGTCCGTGCGCCGCGTGTGACGCGTGAGTCGCGAGTGAATCTCGCGTACGGTGCCAAAGTGGCCTCGACCGTGACCAAACCGACGCGCACCCGCGCCAGCGGCTCCAGCGCGCCCAAACGAGCAGCGCCCCGTGGCGGCGCTCGCAAGCCAGCCACCACGTCGCGTCGGGGACCCTCGAGCGCACAGCGGCCGAGCAAGGCCCCGCACCCCGGTGGTCCGCTGCCGTGGCGCGCACTCAAAGGCACCTGGATGGGAATCGCCACCGTGGTCGGAGGAACAGCACGCAGTGTGTCCGGGG
>JBASAN010000165.1:0-2267 GCA_049650625.1 Ornithinimicrobium sp. | reverse complement strand
GGCGGCTCTCATGGTGAGCGTGGTGTTGTGCGCCCGGCGCAGCGCGACCGGGATGATCCGCGCACGTTGCGTCGCCGTCATACCGTAGGCGTCTGCGAAGGCTCGGGCGCGTTTTCCTACGTCGGCTGAATGCGTCACACCCGAAGAGGACAACACCTTCACTTGCTCGTCACCGGTGGCACCCCGCACCTGATGACCGTAGCCGTCGGCCCGGGCGATGCCGTCCAACGAATCACACGCGGATCCCATACGTGGCCCAGACCATCCATGCCGAGATCGTCGGTGGGGATCGTCGTGTGGATGAGCGCCCCGGCCTTCGGGGAGCTCTGGCTGCCTGTCTTGCCGGGGACACCCTGGTGGTGACCAAACTCGACCGGCTAGTTAGATCCCTTCCCGACGCGCGAGCGATCGCCGACGAGCTCACTGCCTGGCAGATCGCTTTGAGCGTGGGCGGGTCGGTGTATGACCCACGGGGGGCCTTGTTCAGCAGCGAACAAGGCCTCCCGGTGGTGACCTACCTATTGCGTGAGCGAGTAGAAGCGGAAGAGGTCGTTGTCGATCGGTAGCACCTTCGCTCCACCAAAGCCGGCCTGCTCGGCATAACCCCGCAGGGTTGCCGGGCGCATGACCGTGCCGGTGCCGACGGACGGTGAGTGCGACATGCCGTCGGGCAAGCAGATAAAGAGCGACATGCCGTAGAACAGTTGCTCGACCGGGTCACCAGAGCCGGTGAAGGTCTCGCCGACCCGCTCGTCCATGACGAGGACGTGACCCTTGGGCGCCACCATGCGGCGCATTGCGGCCAATACCTCCACTGGGTTGGCCATGTCGTGCACGCATTCGAAGGCGGTGACCAGGGTGTAGGCACGCTCCTCGCCGGGTGAGCCACCGGCCTCGGCGGTGCGGAACGAAACCCGATCGGCAACGCCGTACTGCTGCGCGTGCCTCGTAGCCGCCTCCGTCGACTCGGGATCGAGGTCGATGCCCTCGACAGTAATCTCGGGGTAGCTCAGAGCCATCGCGATGGAAGACCACCCCTCGCCGCAGCCGACGTCGGCCACCCGGCCGCCGCGACGCAACGCCGAGTCAAGACCAGGGACTGCCGGCAGCCACTGCGAGCCCAGGAGCTGCAGGAACAACGCTTTGTTGGCGTCGCCTTGACCGGTGCGCATGGCGTCGCCGTACTGCGACCATGGGACGCCACCACCCGTCCGATAGGCCTGCAGCAGGTCCGGGAGCTGGACGGCCGCAGCAGCGACCACGCGTGCAAAGGGGGTCAGGTAGGCCAAACTGTCGGTGTTGGTGAGCACCTCGGCGTGTTCGGCGGGAAGGTGGTAAAGGCGTTCGTCGGCCGGTTGGGCTGGGTCGTCGACCTCCAGCAGCCCGCTGACGGTCTGCTGCTCCAGCCACTCGCGGGCGTAGCGGGGGTTGATGCCGGCCTGGTGGGCGAGCTGGACCGGGGTGACGGACACCCCCGCTTGCAACACGGCGTACAGCCCGAGCTGCTCCCCGAGGTAGATGGACAGCACGTCGAATGTGCCGAGCATGGAGCCGAACAAGCGCTCGGCAAGGTCATCGGTCTGCATTGCTTCACTCCTGGGATGAGGATGCCCCACCACGGCGGTAGGGCGAATGCCAATAGTCTGGAAGCGACCGCTTTCACCGCCCTGACATGGGGCTGACAGTCCCCCTGAACCCCGCACAGACCCCTGCCGCTGCGGCTCAGGGGACGGCATACTGATGGCATGAACCGCGCCGACCCTGGCACGAAGGTCTGGGTCTCCGTGCTGGGGCCGCTGGAGGCGCGCTCGGAGCGTGGGGCCATTTCTCTGACGTCGGGCAACCAGCGCCGCCTGCTGGCCTCGCTGCTCCTGGCGCGCGGGCGGGTGGTGTCGCTGGGTCACCTGGCCAATGACGTCTGGGGAGACGACATGCCAGCCGATCCGCGGGCTTCGGTGCACACCACGGTAGCCAGGCTGCGCCGCACGCTTGGCTCCGGAGCCGAGACCTTGCGGGCTAGGTCACCCGGCTACCAGCTGGACCGGAGTCTGGTGTGGCGCGACGACGACGAGTTCGTAGCTCAGCTCTCGGCAGCACCACATGACTCGCCGGATCGCCTGGCCCGGCTCGACGCGGCCTTGGCTCTGTGGCGAGGCCCGGCGTGGGGCGAACTCGCCGACGACCTGGCCCGGGCCGAGGCGACCCGGCTCGAGGAGCAACGGCTGCAGGCGTGGGAGTCCCGTGCTGAGTCACTGCTCGCCCAGGGG
>JBASAN010000164.1:0-1628 GCA_049650625.1 Ornithinimicrobium sp. | reverse complement strand
GCGAGCTCGCCGGCCTCGACGAACTGGATGTAGGTGGTGGCCAGCAGCAACGCGGAGAACATGGCGAAGACCAGCAGCGCGAGTCGGCGGATCGGGGTGTTCATCGGCTCGCTCGCAGCTCGGCTTCGGCAGGGTGCTCGGCCTCGGGGACCCGCTCGGACTCGGGGCGTCGGGCGTGGTCGGAGATGCGTAGCAGCAACGCGATGATGATCCAGTTGGCGATGAGGGACGAGCCGCCGGCCGAAAGCAGCGGGGTGGTCAGACCGGTCAGCGGGATGACCCGGGTGATGCCGCCGATGACCACGAAGCACTGCAGCGCGATGGAGAAGGCCAGCCCGGCCGCCAGCAGCTTGCCGAAGCCCTCCCGGGCCCCGATCGCGGTGCGCAGTCCGCGCTCGACCAGGAGCGCGTAGAGCAGGATCATGGCGAACAACCCGACCATGCCCAGCTCCTCCCCGAAGCTCGCCACGATGTAGTCGCTGTTCGCGAAGTACGTCTCCTGCGGGTATCCCTCGCCCAGACCGGTCCCGAAGATCCCGCCGTGCGCCATACCCATCAGGCCCTTGGCGACCTGGTCGCTGAGCCCGGGCTTGAAGGGGTCGAGCCACAGGTCGACTCGGGTCTGCACGTGGGAGAACAGCATCCAGGCCAGATAAGAGCCGGCTGCGAACAGGGAGAGCCCGATGATGACCCAGGAGATGCGCTCCGTGGCGAGGTAGAGCATCGCCACGAACAGGCCGAAGAAGAGCAGCGACGAGCCGAGGTCACGCTGGGCGATCAGGATGACCGCCGACAGCCCCCACGCAGCCAGGATCGGCCCCAGGTCCCGTCCGCGCGGCAGCTGCAGCCCCATGATCCGGGTGCCGACGAGAGAGAGGGCGTCCCGGGTCTGCACCAGATACCCGGCGAAGAAGATCGTCAGCGCGATCTTCGCAATCTCCCCCGGCTGGAAGGTGAAGCCGGCGACCTTGATCCACAGCCGCGATCCGTTCTCGGCATGCCCGATGAACGGCAACAGCGGCATCAGCAGCAGGGCGAACCCGGCCACCATGGCCAGGTAGGTGTAGCGCCGCAGGATGCGATGGTCGCTGATGAAGAACAGGACGGCGGCCGCCAGCACCATCGCGAGGGCACTCCACATCAGCTGACGGGTGGCGATCCCGTCGGCCATGCCGCGGCCCTGACCGATGTCGATCCGGTGGATCATCACCAGCCCCAAGCCGTTGAGCAGGGTCGCGATCGGCAGGAGCAGTGGGTCGGCATACTGCGCCTTCCAGCGGATCATCACGTGAAAACCGAGGGTGATGACCACGAAGCCGATCGACTGCGCGACCAAGTTGGCGGGGATCTCTCCCGACGTGGCCAACGCGACGTTGACGTAGGCCAGCAGCACGATGCCGACAGCGAAGAGCAGGAGGAAGAGCTCGGTGAGCCGACCGGTGGTGGGCCGGACCGCGGTGACGGTGCTGACGCTCACGGCTCACACCCCGCGGGAAGCACGGTCTGCACCTGGCTCGGCACCGGTTCGGTGTCCTGCGGCAGCGGCAGCGAACGGCCACCGGACTGTCCGAGGTTGGGTGGGATGACCGGTATGGGCGTGCAGTCGCGCTGGATGAGACTGCGCAGCT
>JBASAN010000163.1:0-8954 GCA_049650625.1 Ornithinimicrobium sp. | reverse complement strand
ACGACACCGACGACACCGACGACACCGGCGACACCGGCGACACCGGCGACACCCGTGACACCGACACCCTCGAGGAGTCCGCATGAGCACCACCGCCCCGACCCCCACTGACGCCGGCACCGCGCCGACCCGACCGGGAAACACCCCCGAAGGCACCGCCAGCGCCCTGACCACCCTCGGTGCGGTCGCATGGCGCACCACGCTGAAGGTCCTGCGCACCCCGCAGGTTCTGGGCTTCGCGCTGCTCCAGAGCGCCCTCTTCCTGGTGATGTTCCGCTACGTCCTCGGCGGCGCGATCGGCGTCGGCGGTCTCGACTACGTCGACTACCTGATCCCGGGCATCGTGGTCTCCGGCCTGCTCTTCACCGCCGGCGGCGGGGCCGTCGCCGTGGCCGAGGAGGCAGCCTCTGGTCTTTACGACCGCCTCCGCTCACTGCCGGTGCCCCAGCTCGCCGTGCTCGCCGGCCGCGCGCTGGCCGACGCCCTCTTGCTCTACGTCGTCGCCCTGGCGACCCTGGCTATCGGCCTGGCCATCGGGTTCCGCTCGGACGCCGACCTCGCGCACTGGGTCGCCGCGCTCGCGCTGCTGTTCCTCTACGCAACCGCAGTCGCCCTGGCCTTCGTCTGGGTCGGCCTGGCCACCGGCTCGGCACAGGCCGCCAACGGCCTCGCGCTGCTCGGCGTCCCGCTGTCGTTCCTGTCCAGCGCATTCGTACCGATCTCCAGCATGCCCGCCGCGATCCAGGTCTTCGCCCAGTGGCAGCCACTGACCTTCTTCATCAACACCTGGCGCGGCCTGTTGCTCGGCGACCCGGTCGTGGCGACCTTCGAGCACCCCCTCGACTTTTACCTCGTCGGCTCGATCCTCTGGTCGGTCGGCCTGCTGCTCCTCATCGCACCGCTCATGCTGCGCTCCTACCGCCGCGATTAAGACACACAGCTGCGCCCACAGCGACTACCCACGATCCCCTCGACCAGACGGGCTTGCTGCATGGGCCCCCAGTCTGGCTGACACACGGTTCATCACACTCGAGGAAACCTCCGGTCAACGACGGGCTGGCAAACTGCGCCATAACGGGATGGGCTCGCGGAGCGTCGCCGGTGACCGATCCCGCACCGGGTCGCTTCGCGAGCCCATCGGCTCGCGAAGCGACCGGTAGCCGATCCCGCTCTGCCGCGCGTCCCACGAGCCGACCACTATCGGTGAAGCGCGGACGAAGGTCGACCGGTCGCCTACGCGGCCCCTAGCGGCGTCCACCGCGGGGCGGCTGTCGGCGGATGGAGTGCTGAGTACCCCGGACACTACTTCGCCCGAGGGATCCCTCCGCTGCACTCATCCCGGGCCCCGACCTGGTCCCAGGCCATGATCGCGGCGCGTCGTGGTGGTGATGGGGGCCGATGTGGCAGGCAGGATCACCGAGAACCGGGACCCTCCGTGGGACGCACGGTCATAGCGAACCTCGCCGTGGTTGGCGCGGGCCAGTCGACGCACGACATAGAGCCCCAGCCCGGACCCTGGGGGCGTCGGTGCTGGCAGGTCTCCGTCGGCGCCCTCCTCGGGATCGGCTTCGGTGCCTGCGTCGTGCTGCTCGCGTGTGAAGGGCTCGAACATCTGCGTTCGGAACGACGGTCCGACCCCGCCACCGCGATCCTCCACCACGACGACCACGTGGTGGCCCTCCCGGCGCGCCTGCAGCAGGATCCGACCGTCGGTGTACTTGGCGGCGTTGGCGATGAGGTTCGACAGCATCTGCTCGAGGTGGTCGGTCTGTACCCGGCAGGTGAGTTGGTGGTGGCAGCGAATGATGAGGCGCTCGCGGTGCTGCGTCAGTGCTGCTGCGGACTCCAGGTGGTCTCGCACGGACACCACCTCCGAGCGTGGCTCGCGCGGCCCGGCGTGGTGGGTCGGCTGGCGTGCTGCGTCCGCACGCACCGCCTCGATGGCGCGGGTGCCGCGTAGGATGATGTGCAGGCAGCGGCGCAGCACCTCCTCGCGCGCAGCCGGGTCTGAACCGGTGGAGTCGAGTTCGAGGCACGCGAGGGCCTCCTGCGCCGAGGCGCTGATCGCGGTGAGTGGCGTACCCAGCTCGTGGCCGAGCACTGCTGCCGCCACGCCCGCGGTCCTGCGGGGCGGCTCGACGGCACCACGAGGGTGCGGAGGAACCTCGTTCACCGACGGACCAGCGCTCTCCTGACCACGACCGAGGTCCTCGGTAGGCAGGAGGTCGACATCGGGGGAGCCCTGTCCCATGACGTGTGGCGCGTCGGGTACCTCGCGCTGGTTCGGCCGTAGCCCGAGACCGTGATCGAGTCCCCACAGGACGGCCTCCGTGCGGGTGTGCACGCCGATCTTGCGGTAGGCGCTGCGGATGTAGGTCTTCACGGTGTTGATCGACAGGTAGCACCGGCCAGCGATCTCCTGGTTGCTCAGTCCCCGGCAGATCTGGTCGAGGACCCGCTCCTCTTGGGTCGAGATCCCCCACGTCCGCAGCCGCAGGCTGTGGTGGTCCGAAGTGCCCCCGGCCGTCATGCCGGGTTCGACAGGTGCAGCGCCGCCCTCAGGAGGGCGGCGGTCCGGGCACCGTGTCGGCACCGGCCGCCATTGGAGCGCCAAGCTGCCCGCTGCGTGGTCGAGCAGCGGGGAGGGGCCTCGGGCAGTGCTCGCGCGACGCAGGCGGGCGAAGGAAATTGTGGTGCAGGTGGTGGCATGAGGACCCTCCGCGTCGATGCGCGTGCCGTCGTAGCGCGCCGGTACCGGCGCCGGCTGTGGTCCCAACCAGCCGTGAGGCTAGCACCGACACCTGCATCCCGGAGAGGGACGTCGCGCTCGTCGGCGGCTGCGCTGCTACGACGGCCGGTGGGGGTCGCGCTCGGTGCGCGAGGTGCGCCGCACCAGGTCTGCTGCTACCTGCCGCAGCGGACGGTTGGTGTTCTGCGAGTGCGAACGCAGCAGGCCGAACGCATGCTCGGGGGTGCACTGTTGCTGGGCCATGACGATGCCCATCGCCTGGTCGATCTCCGATCGAGAGGTCAGGGCGGACTCGAGCTGCTCGTTGACCGCGGTGGTCTTGGCCTGGCGGGTCGAGAGCAGCAGCGCCGTCGAGGCCTGAGCAGCGAAGATCTCGGCGCGGGAGCGGCTTCTGTCGTCGAAGGCGTGGGTCGTGGTCGTGCTGTACAGGTTGATCGCGCCGACCGACTGGTTGTCGACGATCAGCGGCACGCTCAGCGAGGACCGGAGCCCGTGGCGCCGCGCGGTAGCGATGTAGGACGGCCAGCGGACCTCGTGCTCGAGGTCGACGACCGAGACGACCTCACCGGTGTCCATCGCAGTCAGGCACGGGCCTTGCCACGCCTGGTACTGCGTCTCGTCCAACGACTGGGCGAGGGCGTTGTTGGAGGAGACCGTCAGCGGTCTGCCGTCGTAGCGGGTGGTGATCCCGCACGACAAGGAACCAGGCATGACCGTGGTCGCGAGGTCAGCCAACTCTTGAAGAAACTCGGTGACGGTGTCCAAGCTCATCAGCAGCGAGTGCAGGGCCTGGTAGCCCTGCGCGGGGCGCTCGTGGCTCAGGTCGGGTGAAGGATCGTGCGGGCGATCGGTTGTCATCGTCTGAACCGGTTCCCAGCCCTGGACCAAGGTCCTGGACCTGATCATCGTGAACCGGGGCTACGGAGCACTCGTTGCTCCCTACTGCCGCGACACCACGACACTACGGCACCCTGCCCTGGTTCTGCACCGCGACTGCTCCAGCGCCCGATGGCCACGGACTGGCTGTTCCACGACCGCCGGGCGGCAAGTGCCCGGGCTCGTCGTCGTGGACCTGGGCTTCACCGGGGCGCAGGGCTTGTCACTGTCGACTGAGGAGCCGTTCATCGAGGTGGCAGGGTCGAGCCGAGTCCGCATTGTCCCAAGCCCGCGGAGACGCTCGCGGTCTGGCTCGCCCTCGCCAGGTCCGGCCTATCGAGCTGGACTTGGTGTCGGTGGCCGGCAGGCCCGTTTCCGGGGCCGGGCAGTGACTGGGAACAGGGACCACGGCCGGGGGACCGTCGAGCAGCTGCCCCTGGGTGATGACACGGCAGGAGACCCACCGACACCGTAGGACGCCCGGTTACCGCTGCAGCATGCCGATCCGATACCGGAACCGTTCGGTCCGGGACCGATCGTCGGCAGGCTTCCTCGGCCCGCGGTTGGACGGCGAGCACAGCGGTCCCCGCCCAGTCCCCGCCCGGTCAGCGACACGGAGCTGCCTGCCCGCCGCCGCACGACGGCACCGATCATTCTGGATCCATCCTCAAGGGGGCATCACGGGAACCGGATCGATGTCTACCTTCACCTCATACCCCCGGGTTGCTGAGACCTCCAAGGGCCTGTCCCAGCGCCCACTCCATCCTCCGGCTCAGTCAATGCGTGGTTCGAGCTCCCACCGCACTCACGCGATCACCAGTACCGGCGACGATCGGCGACCACGATGACCACTTTGGCCGCGGTTCTCAGCGAGTTCGCTCGGACCCTCCTCGTCACCGACTCCCCGGTCCAGGGCCTGCTCGACGAGCTGGTCCGCCACGCGGTCGACCTCCTGCCCATCGACGCCGCCGGAGTCAGCCTCGTCTCACGCCAGGGGCACCCGCACATGGTCGCCGGCAGCGACGCACACGCCCTGACGTACCAGACCATGCAGGTGGAGCTCGACGACGGACCCTGCCTGTCCGCATTCACGGCTGAGGACCCGGTCCTGACCCCCGACCTGTCCCAGGAGCAGCGATTTCCCCTGTTCGCCTCACGCGCCCACGCCGCTGGCCTCAGGGCCGTCTTCGCCTTTCCTCTCCGCAACGCCGAGGGGCCTCTCGGCGCTCTCGACCTGTACCGATCGACCGCGGGTGCTCTGAACCCGCACGACCTGATGGTCGCTCACACCCTCGCAGACGTGGCGACCGTCTACCTGCTCAACGCAGAGACCCGCAGCGAACGAGCCACCTTCGTCGCGAGCGTCGCCCACGAGCTACGCACCCCGATGGCCAGCATCGTCGGTTACGGCGAGGTGTTGGCCGACGGGAGCCTCGGACCGCTGACGCCGCAGCAGCGTCGCGCCGTCGCAGCGATCCAGCGCAACGGCCGTCGAGCGGAGACGCTGGCCAGCGACCTGCTCTTTGCGGGGTCGCTGGCGTCCGGAAAGGTGCGTGCGCATACCAGCGTCGATCTCCTCGACGTGGCACGCGGAGCACGCGACGCTCTGGCTACAGCGATCGAGGCCGCAGACGTGGAGGTCGGGTTCGATCTTCCGACGGAACCGGTCATCGTCCAGGGGGCACCTGAGGAGCTCGAGAGGATGTTGGTCAACCTCCTCGGCAACGCCATCAAGTTCACCGCGGGCGACGACGCCGGGCGCGTGCGCTGTGTCGTGCGGGCCGTTCCTGCGGTCGGCGGTGTTTCGAGCCGCGTGAACATCGAGGTGAGCGACAACGGTATGGGGATCCCAAGGGCCGAGCAGGCCGAGTTGTTCACACGGTTCTTCCGTTCCTCGACAGCCGAGGAACGGCAGATTCAAGGCACGGGCCTAGGCCTGAGCATCGTGCACTCCATCGTCCGCCAGCACGGGGGGAGGATCTACGTCGACTCCGAGCACCTCAAAGGTTCCACCTTCACTGTGCACCTCCCGTGGAACCCCTGAGCCCGCAACCGGACGCATCGCATCACGCCCGGCGTCCGCACTCAGGCTCGTCGCGATGCCGGAACTACACGCAGCACTACACGTCTACTCCCTCTAGGTACTCCGTCGCGCGATACGGCGCGAGCAGCCGAAAGACGTGTCCCAGCACTGGAACGTCAGGCGGTGACGGTCACCCTCAGCGGCCCGGTGGCGTTGTCCGACGGAGTCATCACCGATGAGCGTTCGACTGACGGGACGGGGCGGTTCGACTTGGTTGCACCCCGTCTGCGTGCTGAGGGGTTGACGCCTGCTGACCGTGTGGTGATGAGGGACCCGCCCGAAGACGTCTGGAGCAGTCAGCCCATGGAGTGCAGGGACTCGGGGGCGATCGAGAGCATCAGGCGGGTCTGGTCCGGCCCGTCGTACCAGGGGTAGGGCCGTCCGAGATATCGCTGGGCAAGGGCCTCGATGTGCTCTGCCGCTCCGTTCGTGGTGGCTCTGGTCACCCGTCCTCGTATCGCGTAGTACCGAGACGGATTGCTGCCGTCCGCCACGGACACCGCGACGCGGGGGGCGCGTTCGATGTTCCTGGCCCTCTGGTAGCCAACCACGGTGTTGATGATCAGGTTGCGGCCGTCGGTGTCTACCCAGGTCTGGGTGAGCTGGGGTGACCCGTCGGGCATGGTCGTCGCGACGTAGCACGTGCTCCGTCCACGGAGCATGGCGAGGAGGTCATCAGGTAGGTCCACGGGGTGGCTCCTTATGGGCGTAGCGAGAATGAGCGGACGATCGCCTCTACGGCGCCTGTACGGAGGAGGTCGACCACGACGGTTGGCCAGCGATCGGGCACGGTCTGTGCGACGAGTCAGTTGTGGGTGATGGCGGATCGTCCCGGCCCGGCGATCCGCGTCTGCTGGTTCGCCATCAGGGAGTTGGTACCTGCCCGAACGTCTTGCGAATGTCCGCGACGAGCAGCTCAGGCTGCTCGAGCAGGGCGAAGTGTCCGCCGCGCGCGACCTCGTTGAACAAGATGAGGTTGGTGTAGCGGCGCTCGGCCCAGCGACGGGATCGCCGGACGTACTCGCCGGGCATGATGCTCAGGCCGGTGGGGACGGTGATCGGTGCTTCGACGGTGCCGGGGCTGGCCCACTGCACCTGGTTCATCTCCCAGTAGATCCGAGCGGCGGAGGCGGCTGTGTTGGGCAGCCAGTAGAGCATGATGTCGCCGATTATCTCATCGAAGGAGAACAGCTTCTCGGCGTCCCCGTGCTCGTCTTTGGAGCCCCCGACGTCCTGGAACATCGCGTAGATCCAGGACGCGAGGCCGGCTGGTGAGTCGGTGAGGGAGTAGCCGATGGTCTGCGGCCTCGTCGCCATCTCGTGGGAGTAGGCCGACAGCGTTTCGTAGTAGTAGCCGGTCTGGGCCATCATGACCTGCTCCGCGGGGTCGGCGTCGCGCATCTCCTCCTCTGTGGGCATGAACGTGGCCATGTTGAGGTGGATCCCGGCCAGCCCGATGTCGGTTTCGGTGTGCAGTGCGGCCAGTTCGGCGGTGACGACCGCACCCAGGTCGCCGCCTTGGGCCATCCAGGAGGTGTAGCCGAGGCGCCGCATCAGCGTCGCCCACGCCTGCGCGGTGCGGTGCAGGTTCCATCCCGTGCCGGTGGGGCGTCCGGAGAACCCGAAGCCCGGCAGGCTGGGGATGATGACGTCGAAGGCGTCCTTGGACGAACCGCCGTGCGCGACGGGATCGGTCAGGGGGCCGATCGCGTGCCGGAACTCCAGCACCGAGCCGGGCCACCCGTGGGTCAGCAGCAGCGGGCGGGCGCCGGGCACCTTGGAGCGGACGTGCACGAAGTGGATCTGGAGCCCGTCGATCGTGGTCGTGTACTGCCCCCACCCGTTGAGCAGCGCCTCGGTCTTGCGCCATTCGTATTCGGTGGCCCAGTACTCGACGAGCCGCCGGATCTTGGCGAGCTTCGGGCCCTGGCTGGTGTCGGCGACGGTCTCTTGGTCGGGCCAGCGGGTCCGCAGCAGGCGCTCGCGGAGGTCGTTGAGGTCGTCGTCCGCGACGGCCAGGAGAAACGGGGTGACGAGCTCGGAGCTACCGGATGCGGTCGTGGTCATCGCTTCCTCAAGGGGTGTGCTGGACGAATGATTGCCTCGCTTGGGTACGCGAGCAGGTAAGACCATCCTATTTTAGGACGGTCCGCGTCAAGGACGATCTACTTCCGGTAACGTCTTTCCATGCCCGCCGAGATTGCCCGTGCTTCGATTCCCTCACCCATCGACTGGTCGGCCGAGGGCATCGAGACGGAGCTGGGATGGTCGCTGCAAGCCACCTACACCGGCTTCGCTCGCGCCGCGTCCCCGGCGGTCGCTTCAGTTCCAGGCGGCGCGCGCGGCTACCAGGTCTTGGTCGCGGTCACGACGGAGACGCCGTCCTCCCAGCTGGCCCTCGGCCGCCGACTAGGCATCGACAAGAACGCCATGACCGCCGTGGTCGATGCACTCGAGGCCCACGGGTACGTACAGCGTCGCCCTGATCCCGAGGACCGCCGAGCGCGCCGGATCATTCCCACCGACGAAGGACGGACGCTGCTGTCCGCAGCACGATCCGCGCTACGAGCAGCCGAGGACGAGCTCATGGCGGGCCTTTCGAACGCTGATCAAGCCCAGCTACGGCACCTGCTGGCGCGCGTCGCGCTCGCCGCCGGCAACGCCGAATCGTGCCTCGCCTGACACCGAGTACGACGAGTACGACGGCCACCAAGAAGTTCCCGGCGCCGGCCAGCGCCGCTCTGCCCACCGGGCCGTTCCAGGCAGCCCGTTCCGGCACGCCAGGCTCGCTCACGTCGTCCGGTGCGGGATCGTCCCCAACGCCCGAGTTGCCAAGGCCGACGCCCGAACACGGTCGAGCAGCTGGTCCTGCAGTGACGCGTCGCCGGGTAACGTTCCCCAGTCGATTACGTCAGCACTCTCACCAGTCCGTGCAGCAGCCCCTCCGCGTTTGGCGCCCGTGCGCGTACTCCGCCTGGTCGCGCCGTGTCGGGTTTCGAGCGGGGTGCGGCCAGGCGTTGCCCGTCACCTGGGTGCAGGCCAACAACGGGGCTGTGATCCGCTGTGGCTGTGTGCCCCCGACTTCCTACCTCCCATTGTCGATCCTCGTCCCACCGACGTCCCCTGGCCGACGATGACCTGGCCCCCGGTGGCGGACACCCAGCTGCGCGGTCGGACCGTCGCTCTCACTCCGATGGTGCCGGAGCGAGACGCTGGTGAACTCTTCGCCGCACTCGACGCCGACGC
>JBASAN010000162.1:0-6858 GCA_049650625.1 Ornithinimicrobium sp. | reverse complement strand
GCTTCCCGTGTCCGTTCTTGAACGCGCTGTCGACACAGTCCTGGACCTGACATCACAGTGCGAGCAGCAGGCTGGACCAGGCTTCACCGCGGTGTCCTACCTCGGCAGTCGCAGAGCCGCACCATACCTGGAGCGCATGCTGGGCGATCCCCACAACCAGCACGTCTACGCGCACCTGACCCAAGCGCTCTTCGTGGTTCACCTGGTGCGTGACCGAGCCGACGCGAACGAGCACCTGACCCGCACGGCGTTCCTTCCCGGTCAGGCGTGGACCTACACCCCGATCACCTACCAGATCGGTCTCGCCGATGACTTCGTTGGGATGCACTTGGAGCACAGCCGGGTCGACGCGGCCACGCTGAAGGCCACGATCGAGCTGGCGCAGCAGGTCCCCGATGCTGTCCAGCGCGCCTGGGACGGGGAGGAGACGGCGCGCGTCGAGTCCATGGAGTGGAGCGTGCCGGCCGATCTTGCCGAGGCTGTCACCAGGGACCTCTCGGCCTATGCGGTCGAGGCCGAGGAGTTCGAAGTTCACCGGGTGCGGGTCCCTACTCCGGTGCCGCAGGACCTGTCGATACGGATCAGTGACGACGCGTTGTGCCAGTGGATGATGCTCTACGCCCAGCGGGCTACCTACGGGCGAGTGCGGAGCACCTACGAGGCGGTCGACCTCCGTCACTTCCAATCGGGGCGCACCGAGTGCCTGCGCTCGAACACTCCAGAGGCCGTGGACCTCGTGGAAGCCATGATCCACGGACGCGCGGACCAGACCCAGCTGGACGCCGCCCTCCGTGCACACAGGGAGTGGATCAAAGCCTGCAAGACCGGTCAGGGCATCGACCGACACCTCACCGCGTTGGGCTGGATGGCGGCGGCCTCGGGGACGACGCTCCCGGTGCTCGAAGACAGCGGGTGGGACAGGCTCACCACAGACTTCCTGTCCACCACGAGCATCGGAGACCAACAACAGATCTGCGGTATGGCGTTCGCCCCCACCAGCGCGGGCGGTCTCGGGATCAACTACACACCCCTGGGGGAGGAGTACGAGTTCCTGCTGACCTCGCGGCGGTCGCAACGTCCTGAGGTGCAGATGTTCACCGAGCATCTTGGTCGAGGGGCGGAGGCCCTCACCCAGCTGCTGCTCAGAAGGGTTCCCTGCGACTGATGCCGAGACAGGGACTTGGCACTCGACGCCGTTGATAGTGTCGAGTGGCGTCCGTCGACAGCGACCCGAGGCGGGATTGTCCTGCAGGACCGAGGCGATAGAGCGGGGGTTCGGGTGATACACGGCATCTCAACGGCTCAACCGATGCAGGTGCTCTACATCGGTGGACACAGCCGCAACGGCTCGACCCTGCTGGCCACCCTGTTAGCGCGGCGTACCGGGGCGATGAGCGCAGGAGAGCTGGGGCAGCTCTTCTCCTGGGCCGCGCAGGACCGATCCTGCACCTGCGGCCGGTCGATGTTCGACTGCTCCTTCTGGGGCCCGGTCATCGTCTGCGTCGAGGCTAGGACCGCAATGTCGATGCGGGCGCTCGCCAGCGCGTGTGAGGACGCCGAGCGGCGAAGCGGCGATCCGCGCCTCTGGCGACAAGCGTGGCGCGCCACGATGGACGAGTTGCGCGACCTTCACGGGGTCGTGCGCATCATCGACTCCTCCAAGACCACCGATGGGCGCCAGAGGTTGCTGCTGCTGGCCTCGCTGGAGGGAGTCGACATCCGCCTTCTGGTGCATCTACAACGCTCACTGGCAGGCGTCGTGCATAGCTGGCGAACCGGGAACGCGGTCCTGCCTGATGCCCAGCAGTCGGGCACGAGCACGATCGCTGCCGTCCGAGCCATGATCGGATGGGTTCGGGCCAGTCGGGCTGCGGTTCGACAAGGCATCCGCTTCCCGTATCGGCAGATCGGCTACGACGATCTGGTGGCCGAACCCGAGGAGACCGTCGATGGACTGGTCGAGGCGGCCGGATGGGAACGGGTTCAGAGCGCCGACGAGGTCCATGCCATCGGGGCCAATCGTGCACGGCGATCGGGCTGGTCCGACTTCGTCAGGCCCGACGAAGCCTGGCGGACCGAGTTGTCCGGCACGTGGCAGGCAACGGCGCGCGTGACGGAGAGGCTCAGCACCGTGGGGCTCGGTCGTCGTCCTATCGCGGACGCTCTACGACGCAACCGGACCTGAGCCCATTCACACGGCTCGGGAAGAGGCTCGTGTGGCCCTTCCCGGTGACCCCGAGTTCGACGAGGTCGTCGCCGCTATCAAGACCAAGTACGGATGGGTGGCTACCGCGATCCCGCGCGTCCACAGTGCCTCGACGAGCGACTGAGGTCAGCCTGTGCTTGGTGGCGCGGACGTCGGATTCGTCCTAGTTTTCCGCCATGAGCATTGAACTTCCCGCCGCTCCAGACATCAAGCGGTGGCGTCGACACCTCGCCGACGAGCGGGGCACGGCCCGGGTGATGCACGTGCTGGCTTCGGCCACCTCCGATCCTCACGAGCAAGAGATCCTCCTGGAGCTGGCGCAAGCCGAGGAGCGGCATGCCCAGCATTGGGAGGATCTCCTTGGTGATCGGGCGCAGCCCGAGCCGACCCCGCGGCTGCCTCTACGGGCCCTGGCTGCCGTCAGCGGACGGGTGGACCCCATGTGGGGTCTGATGTTGCTGCAGCGGGCCGAGGGGGAGTCCCCGTACCGAGCGGATTCCGATGCAGCGACGCAGATGGCCGCCGACGAGGTCATTCACGAGGAGGTGCTGCGCGGTCTGGCTGCCAGGGGCAGGGAAAGGCTCTCCGGCAACTTCCGGGCCGCGGTCTTCGGAGCCAATGACGGCTTGGTGTCGAACCTGGCCTTGGTGGTCGGGATGAGCGCGACCGGAGTGTCCTCAGGCGTCGTGCTCGCCGCGGGGGTAGCCGGACTGCTGGCCGGCGCCCTGTCGATGGGGGCGGGGGAGTACATCTCCGTCCGGTCCGCTCGCGAACTCCTGGACGCCTCCTCCCCCGGGCCGAGTGCAGCCGATGCGATCTCGGCCCTCGACGTGGACGTCAACGAGTTGGCCCTCGTCTACCGTGCGCGGGGACTGGGAGTCGAGGAAGCTCACGCCGCTGCCGGCTCGGTGCTACGGTCCCGTGGCGACCACCCCTTGCCCACGACTTCCGACCAGGGCGTCTCCTCGCACCGAGAGGTCGACGGTAGTGATCTCGCGACGGGGAACAGCCACGACGCGGTCGGCAACGCCTGGGGCGCGGCGATCTCGAGCTTCTGCTTCTTCGCCAGTGGGGCGTTGATCCCGATCGTGCCCTATCTCCTCGGCCTGTCAGGAGTCGTCGCCCTGGTGCTGGCCGCTGTGATGGTGGGGCTGGCATTGCTGACCACCGGAGCCGTCGTCGGTCTGCTGTCCGGCGCATCCACCTGGCGGCGGGCGTTGCGCCAGCTCGCGATCGGCTACGGCGCTGCCGCAGTCACGTATCTGCTGGGTCTGGCTTTCGGCGCGGCCGGCGTGGGCTAGGCAGGGACCTCGACAGCTCCCTCGCCCCTCAGGTCCAGCACCTCGGCGCCACCGTCCACACCGAACGTCTCGATGTGGCCCAGATACATCTGACGCCCGGTGTCGTTGAGCAAGCCGTCGTGGATCGGCACGCACAGCCGTGGCGTGAGCCGCCGCACGAAGGCCACGGTGTCGCCGACCGTGGCCCACGGGGCATTGAGCGGCACGCACAGTACGTCGAGATCCTCGAGGCAGGGGTGGTCTGCGTCGAGGGCGTCCCCGGGGTGGAAGATCGAGGGCTCGCCATCACTGGTGATGACCACCCCTATGTTGTCCGGTCGAGGGGCGTAGTCGTGGATGAGTGCGTGCCGCTTCCCGACGAGTGCCACCGTGACCGGGCCGAACTCCAGGACCTCACCCGTCTCCATACGCCGGACGTGGTCCTGGAGCTGCGGCTCGCTGCTCACCAGTCGGTCGGCCGCCTCGGACTCCAGCCAGAGCTGTGCGTGGGGGTTCTCCTGTCGCAGGGCGGGGATGGCCGCCGGGTCGAGGTGATCCGGATGGGTGTGGGTGACCAGGATCGCGCTCAGATCGCGCACCCCCTCGACGTCGGAGAAGCCGCCGGGATCGATCAGCAGGCGCTGGCCCGCCACATCGATGAGCACACAGGAATGGCCGAGGTGAGTGAGAAGCATGTGACCAACGGTATGCCGAAGGGTGTCTCGCGAGCTACGGCCCCCCGGATCGTGCGTAACATGTCGGCCCGTGGAGTTCCTCAACGGCTTGCAGCCGGCGCACGACCTGACCTACAGCGACGTCTTCATGGTCCCCTCACGTTCAGGGGTGACATCCCGCCTTGATGTGGATCTGGCCACGACGGACGGAGTGGGGACCACGATTCCGCTGGTCGTCGCCAACATGACGGCCGTCGCAGGGCGGCGGATGGCCGAGACCATCGCGCGACGCGGCGGGGTGGCTATCCTCCCGCAGGACATTCCGGTGCCGATGATCGAGCGCAGTGTCCGTGCGGTCAAGGGGTGCCACCCGGTCTACGAGACCCCGATCACCATCGCCCCCGATGCGCCGGTCGCCGAGCTGCTGGCGATCATGGGCAAACGGGCGCACCACGCAGCGGTGGTCCTGGACGGGCGGCGCCCCCTGGGCATGGTCACCGAGCGCGACTGTGCGGAGGTTGACCGATTCGCGCAGGTCAAGGACGTCATGGGTGATCTGACGGTGACCGTGGAGCCGGGCACCGATGTCCGGGAGGCGTTCGAGGCGTTGGACGCGGCGCATGTCGACCTCGCTCCCGTGGTCGGCAACGGCGAGCTCTTCGGAGTGGTCACGCGCACCGGTCTGGTCCGCTCGGCGATCTACGCTCCGGCGCTCGACGTCTCCGGCCGCCTGCTGGTCGGGGCGGCGGTGGGCATCAACGGTGACGTCGAGGCCAAGTCCAGCGCGGTCCTCGCGGCGGGTGTCGACGTGCTCGTCGTCGACACCGCACACGGTCATCAGGACAAAATGGTCGAGGTGCTGCCTTTGGTGGTGCACGCTCGTGACGCGCACGAGGCCTCGTCGGGCGTACGGGTCCCGATCGCCGCAGGCAACGTGGTCTCAGCATCCGGCTCGCGCGACCTGGCTCAGGCAGGCGCCGACATCATCAAGGTCGGTGTGGGGCCGGGCGCCATGTGCACGACGCGCATGATGACCGGCGTAGGCCGTCCGCAGTTCTCGGCCGTGCTGGAATGTGCGGCGGCGGCCCGAGAGGTGGGCGTCGCGGTGTGGGCCGACGGGGGAGTGAAGTATCCCCGCGATGTGGCGCTCGCCCTGGCCGCTGGTGCAGGGTCGGTGATGATCGGCTCGTGGTTCGCCGGCACATACGAGTCCCCGGGAGACCTGATGCGCGACGCCGACGGGCGGCTGTACAAGGAGAGCTTCGGGATGGCCTCGGCGCGAGCGGTCCGCCATCGCACCCGAGACCGTTCGGCGTTCGACCGGGCACGGTCGGCATTGTTCGAGGAGGGCATCTCCTCCTCCAAGATGTATCTGGACCCGCACCGCAGCGGGGTCGAAGACGTGGTGGACCAGATTGTCTCCGGAGTCCGCAGTGCCTTCACGTATGCAGGGGCGCCCGACCTCGAGACCTTCCAGAACCGCGCCGTGGTCGGCATACAGGGTGCCGCTGGCTATGACGAAGGACGCCCCCGCCACACCTCCTGGTAAGCCACCCCCAGCCACTTGTGTTGACCTCCAGCGCCGAATACGACGCTGAAGGTGGGTTTAGTGGCTGGGGGTAGAGGTGGTGTGGCTGAACTCACGCCAGTTTGCGAGGCTGGGCGCCATAGGCAGACCGGATCTCCCGCAGGATTCGTTGCGGCTCGCTGAGGTCCGACCAGATCACTCGCACAACGCCGTAACCCAGTCTGCGTATGTCGTCCTCCCGGCGCTTCTCAGCGAAGAGTGCCTCCGGTCCGGTGGCCACGTCGGCGTACTTCGTCGCGCCGTCGAACTCGACCACGAGGTTGAGTTCGGGCAGGAGGAAGTCGACCCGAGCCACGAAGCACCCACCCGCATCGCGCACGGTGAACTGGGGGATGACCGCCAGCCCGGCGTTGGTGAGAATCAGCCGAAGCAGCGACTCCCCCGGGGACTCCGCACTCGGACTTGAAGCCGCAACCGCAGCCCGAGCCGCGGCCATACCCGGCGTCCGCTCGAGCTCCGCCATCCAGAGCTCGAGCTCGTCCCGGGAGGTCATCCGTTCTCTGAGCGCTGCGTCTGCGGCGACGAGGCCAGGTTTGACCCCCCCGACGAATGCCGTGCCCAGGACAGCAACCGCAGCGCAGACCGCCGGTATGCCGGCCGCCGTGGTTGAGGCAGCGTGAGAGTAACCCTCGTGCAGCGTGTGGTGGACGTACCTCCGCGTGGTGCCCCTCGCCTGAGTTCGCGCCACGTGCACACGGTCGAGGTAGGCGTAGGAGACCGGGATGCCCCACGCCAGTGCTCCACTCGTGTGGCTGGCGATGAGCTGTTGTGGCTGGGAGCGGAGGATGGCGTGCAGCCTCAGTCGGTGCAACGCCTCGGGATCTGCCGCCCGCGCTGCTGCGGTGTCGACGTAGGCGCCCCGGCATACCCGATCCAGCAGGCCGGCGCGGACGGCCGACTGCAGATCAGTTGGCGTGAAGCCGATGTGGCGTGCCTCGGTGGAGGTGAGCGCCGCGGAGTTTTCGTGGAGCCAAGCGCGGAGTTTGCCGGCGTCCATCGGGTCAGCATGACGGATTCCGGGAAGGGCACCGCGGCTCCGTCCACAGGCAAGCTCTAGCCCGCCACCCCCAGCCAGCAATGCGACTTCCAGCGCCTAGTTCGGCGCTGGAG
>JBASAN010000161.1:0-11632 GCA_049650625.1 Ornithinimicrobium sp. | reverse complement strand
CACCAACGCCGACCGGGCGGTCGCCCCCGACCCGATCACCCATCCCTATCGTGGCCGACCGCATCCGCGTTCCCGGAAGGCTCGGGTGATCCCGTCGATGTCGGTGTTGTCGGCCCACCAGCCACCGCTCCGGCGTACCAAGGTGTTGGCGGCACCGGTGCGCAACGCCCGTCCGCTGGCTTCCGAGCTCTCCTGCAGCGCCTCTTCCTTGCCAGGCATCGTCACGGACACCCCCACCCAGGACCCATCCAGACCAGCCAGGTGGGCACGCAGGTGCCCGGACTCGACCTCGGTGCGGCGGTAGCCCCAGTCAGTCAACCCCAACGCCTGGTACGCCGCTCGGTGCAACACCGGGGACAGCGAGTGTTCGATCGGCGAGCCGATGACCCCGGCCAAGCGTGGTGGCCCTCCGTCAGCAGTCATCGGGGTTGTCTGCACACCACCGTTGGAACTCGGCGACATTTTGGTTGTGCTCTTCGAAGGTGACCGCAAACTTGGTCTCCCCGGTGCTCGGATTCGTCGTGACGAAGTAGAGCCACGGGCCCTCGGCGGGGTTCATCGCGGCTTCGATAGCCGCCGTTCCTGGGCTGTTGATCGGCCCCGGCGGCAACCCGACAACCTTGTAGGTGTTGTACGGGCTGTCGCTGTCGCGTTGGCGGTCGCTGGTGCCGGCTCGGCCGCGCTCCTGGAAGATGAAGTGCACCGTGGAGTCGAACCCCAGGGGCTGGTCTTCAGCCAAGCGGTTGTCGATGACTCGCGCGATCTTGGGTAGGTCGTCGCTGAACGCACCTTCGGCTTGGATCAGGCTGCCCTTGATAATGGCCTCGCTGAGGGCGTCTCCCTCGAGTCCGAGGTCGGCGTACTTCTGCTTGCCCAGCTCGACCATCTGCTGAAGCTGCTCCTGCGGGGTGTCGTCGGGTCCGAACGCGTAGGTGTCGGGGAAGAGATACCCTTCCATCTCACCGCCGGCCGCGTCCGGCAGGTCGAGGTCGGCGGGGTCGACACCCTCGTAGTCCGCGATCTCGTTGTCCGTCTGGTCGGCGAGCAGGGCGAAGACCTCGGCCTTCCAGAGTCCCTCCCGCACGGTGACCCCGTTCACGTTGCGGAACTCAGGGTCCAGCATCCGCTCGAGCGCTTGCTCGGCACTCATCTGCTCCAGCATGCTGTACGACCCGGGCTGGATGCTCACGGAGTCGGGGTTGACGGCTGCGGCCGCGGCGAAGGCGGCGGGACTGGCCACGACGTCGTTCGCCGCGAGGATCTCGGCAATCTGACCTCCACCGGCGCCCTCCGGCACCTCGATGGCCACCTCGCTGCCACCGGGCCCGGGGTAGTCCGCGACGGTGTCCTCCCCACTCTGGAAGGAGGGCAAGAGGCCGGAAACCACCTGCAGCGCGAAGTACCCACCGACCGCGACGACTGCCAGAGCCGCGACGATCGACCCCCACCGAACAAAGGGTGAACGTCGCCGACGGCGCTCATGGTCATGGTCGTCCTCGTGACTCCCGACCAACAGGTCATCCGAGGGGTCGAGGTGGTCGTAGGCGTCTGCGGCTTCGTGGTCCGCAGCGTGGTCGAACTCGCGGTCATGGCCGTCGATGTCATGGCCGTCGATGTCATGGCGGTCGATGTCATGGCCGTCGATGTCATGGCCGTAGATGTCGTGGCCCTCGATGTCATGAGGGTCCCCGTCGGAGTGGTCGCCCTCGAAGCCCTCCTCGGGCGGACGGGCCTGGTCGTACGGGACATCATCGAGCTCCCCGACCCCGTGAGGACTGTCGGGGTGCGGATCGACGATGTCATCACGCGACGACGCACTGGATTTGGCGGCTCGGTATCGACGACGCCAGGACAGGGGTGCCTGGTCATCAGGAGGTTGGCTCACGGTTGCCTTCCTTCGTTGGGGTCTTCGTCCGGGGCTTTCGCGGCTTCCTACCGCCCACTACCTCCCCACCGGGGGTTCCGGTGCTCCGTTCTGCGTCGAGTGCTGCCTGGAGGATCAGCACGGCAGCTACCTGATCGACCGAGCGCCGCTGTCGGCGACCGGGAACGCCACTGGAAGCCAGCCTGCGATGGGCGTCGACGGTGGTCAGGCGCTCGTCCCACAGGCGCACGATGGTCCCGTTGAGACGCTGACTCAAGGTCGAAGCGTACTCGCGAGCCCCCTGCGCAGCGGCCCCCTCGGTGCCGTTCATCGATGTTGGTAGACCGACGATGACCTCGAGCGCGGCCCGGTCCAGTGCTTGGGCCACGACCGTCTCCAGGTCGGCCGATCCCTCGCGGTCACGGCGCAGCGTCGCTACCGGTGTGGCGATCAGCCCGTCTGGGTCGCTGGCAGCCAGGCCGACGCGCACCTCGCCCACGTCGATCCCGAGCCGTGCCCCTGGCCGGATCACGTGCGAGCGCTGACGCGATCCCCGATGGACTCTGCGATGCGCTTCAGGGCCTGCCCCGTCTTGCTGGCATCGCTCCCGCCCCCTTGGGCCATGTCGGGCTTGCCGCCTCCGCCACCGCCGAGCTCGGCCGCCGCAGCGCGGACAAGGTCGCCCGCCGCAATCCCGTACTCCCGCGCCAGCGCATTGGTCCCGACCACCACCACAGGCCGGCCGTTGGTGCTGGCGGTCACGGCTATGACGGACGCACGCTCCTCCCCGAGACGTCCGCGGACATCGGTGACGAGTCGCCGGGCGTCGTCCGCGCCGACGCCGTCGCCGGCATCGTGGCCCACGAACGTGACCCCGCCAAGATCCTTCGCCTGCTGCGTCAGCGACCCGGCGGCGGCCAAGACCGACTGCTGACGGGCAGCCGCGATCTCCCGCTCGGCCTGCTTCAAGCGGACCAGGATGGACTCCACCCGCTCTGCAAGTTCTTCGGGTCGAGCCTTCAGAGCGTCACTGAGCTGACCGACGATCGCGTGCTCGCGGGCCAGGAACTGGTAGGCGTCGGACCCGACCAACGCCTCCACGCGGCGCACTCCGGCACCGATCGACGCCTCGCCCATGAGCTTCACGACGCCCAACTGCCCGGAGCGCTGGGCGTGGGTGCCACCGCACAGCTCACTGGCCCAGTCGCCGACCGAGACGACACGCACTTCGTCACCGTACTTCTCGCCGAACAAGGCCATTGCCCCGGAGTCACGGGCCTGCTGCTGGGTCATCACTTCGGCGCGCACCGGCAGGTCGTCCAGCAACAGCGCGTTGACCCGGGCCTCGACATCCACCAGGACCGACGCAGGCACGGCCGCTGTGGCGTTGAAGTCGAACCGGAACCGTCCGGGAGCGTTCTCCGACCCCGCCTGTGTGGCACTCTCACCCAGCGCTTCGCGAATGGCTTTGTGAACCATGTGCGTTGCGGTGTGGGCCCGGGAGATCGAGCGTCGGCGCTCGACGTCGACCAAGGACAAGGCCTCTTCTCCGGAGCTGACCTCTCCCTCGCGCACCGTTCCGCGGTGCACGATCATGCCCTTCATCGGCGACTGGACATCCCGCACCTCGAAGACCGCTCCCCCGGCGAGCCGGATCAGACCCGCATCGGCGAGCTGTCCCCCGCCTTCGGCGTAGAAGGGCGTGCGGTCCAGGACCAGCTCGACCTCCTGACCGCCACCCGCGCGCGACACGCGAGCGCCGTCCACCAGCAGACCGGCGACGCGGGCCTCGGACTCGACCTGGTCGTACCCCGTGAAGGTCACCGGTTGGCTCAGAGCGTCGGCGATGCTGCGGTATGCCGTGGTGTCGCCGTGGCTGGACTTCTTGGACCGCGCATCGGCCTTGGCCCGGTCCCGCTGCTCACCCATCAGTCGCCGGAAGCCTGCCTCGTCGACGTCGACCCCATGCTCGGCGGCCATCTCCAAAGTGAGATCGATCGGGAAGCCGTAGGTGTCGTGCAAGGCGAAGGCCTCGGCGCCCCCCAACGACTTCGTGCCGCTGGTCTTGGCTTCGGTGACCGCTGCGTCCAGCATGACGGTGCCGCTGGACAGGGTCCGCGCGAAGGCTTCCTCCTCGCCGTAGGCCACCTTGGAGATCGACGACCACTGGGTCAGCAACTCGGGGTAGGAGGCGGCCATGACGTCACGACTGACCGGAAGCAAGGAAGGCAGAGAGGGGCCGGTGACCCCCAGCAGGCGCATGGAGCGCACCGCCCGTCGGAGCAGGCGACGCAACACGTAGCCGCGTCCTTCGTTGGACGGCGTGACACCGTCCCCGATCAACATCAGCGATGAACGGACATGGTCGGCAACGACTCTCAGCAGGACGTCGTCCGACTCCTTGGACCCGTAGTGCTTGCCGGACAGATCCTCGGCCGCGGAAATGACGGGGTAGACCTCGTCGATCTCGTACAGGTTGTCGACTCCCTGCAGAAGGTAGGCGACGCGTTCCAGGCCCATTCCGGTGTCGATGTTCTTGCTCGGCAGCTCGCCTGCCACGTCGAAGTCGGTCTTGGAACGGACCGCGGAAAGCTCCTCCTGCATGAAGACGAGGTTCCAAATCTCCAGGAACCGGTCCTCGTCCACCGCCGGGCCACCGTCCTGGCCGAACTCAGCGCCGCGGTCGATGTAGATCTCGCTGCATGGTCCACCGGGTCCCGGCACCCCGGTATGCCAGTAGTTGTCCGCCAACCCGCGGCGCTGGATGCGTTCTGTCGGCAGCCCGGCTACGCGACGCCAAATCTCGATCGCCTCGTCGTCGCCGTCGAGCACGGTCACCCACACGGTGTCCGGATCGAAGCCGAGGCCGCCCTGGTGCTGCCCGGAGGTGATGAACTCCCAGGCGTAGCCGATGGCGTCTTCCTTGAAGTAGTCGCCGAAGGAGAAGTTGCCGTTCATCTGGAAGAAGGTGCCGTGGCGCGTGGTCTTTCCGACCTCTTCGATGTCGAGCGTGCGCACGCACTTCTGCACCGAAGTGGCCCGGGGCCACGGCGGAGTCTGCTGCCCGGTCAGGTAGGGGATGAACGGCACCATTCCCGCGACGGTGAACAACAGGGTGGGGTCCGCGCTGACCAACGAGGCGCTGGGGACGACGGCGTGGCCTTTGCTTTCGAAGAAGGCCAGCCAACGACGGCGGATCTCGGCGGTTTCCATGACTCCTCTTCGGGCAGACTTCAGCGGCGGGGCACTCCAATGCTTCGCCGCACTCTATCTCTGCACCGTGATGATGCCGCGCCACACCGCGGCACGCGTCCTCAGCTGCCTCGGATCACGCTGCGCAGCCAGGCCCATCGAGGGCCCAGCCGTTCCTCGAACCCGCGGTCGGTAGGACGGTAGTAGTCGGCCCCCAGGACGTCGTCAGGGAGGAACTGCTGCGGACCCACTCCCGCCGACTCGTCGTGGCTGTAGCGATACCCCGCACCGTGACCCAAGGCGCTGGCCCCGGCATACCCGGTTCCCCGCATCGACGCGGGGACCGGGCCACCCTTGCCTGCCCGTATGTCGGCGATGGCTTCGTTGATCCCGGTGTAGGCCGCGTTGGACTTGGGGGCGACGGTGTTGTGCACGACGGCCTGCGCGAGCACGATCCGGGCTTCCGGCATACCGATCTGGGCGACCGCATGCATCGCGGCGACGGCTGTCTGCAGTGCGGTCGGGTCGGCCATCCCTACGTCCTCACTGGCGCTGATCACGATCCGGCGCGCGATGAATCGGGGGTCCTCGCCCGCTTCCAACTGCCGTGCCAGGTAGTGCAGAGCCGCGTCGACGTCGCTGCCCCGCATGGACTTGATAAAGGCACTGGCCACGTCGTAGTGCTGGTCTCCGGTCCGGTCATACCGCACGGCCGCGTAGTCCACAGCCTGCTCCGCATGCTCGAGCGTGATGTGGATCGGACGTGCTTCACCCCCACCTCGGTCGCCTGTGTCGGCAGATCCGGGCGCAGAGTCCACGGCCACACCGGCTGCCGCTTCCAGAGTGGTCAGCGCTCTGCGGGCATCTCCTCCCGCGATGGCCACGATGTGGTCCCGGGCGGCCTCGGCGAGCGCGAACTCCCCATCCAGTCCACGCGCATCGGCCAGGGCGTCCTCGAGCAGGCCGACCATGTCGGAGTCACCCAGTGACTCGAGCCGGACCAGCATGGATCGAGACAGCAACGGAGCGATCACACTGAACGAGGGGTTCTCCGTCGTCGCGGCCACCAGCACGATCAACCGGTTCTCGACCCCGGGCAGCAAGGCGTCCTGCTGGGCCTTGCTGAAGCGGTGGATCTCGTCGAGGAAGAGCACGCTCTGCCGGTCGTAGAGTGCGCGGTCGGTGGTCGCCTGCTCCAGCACCGCCCGCACGTCCTTGACGCCCGCACTCACCGCGGACAGCTCGACGAAGGTGCGCTCGGCCGACGTGGCCACCAGATGGGCCAGGGTGGTCTTGCCGGTTCCAGGTGGCCCCCAGAGGATCGCCGAAAGCGGTCCCGCGCTTCCCGTGCGACCTTCGACCAACCGGCGCAGGGGACTCCCCGGACGCAACACGTCGCGCTGACCCCGCACCTCCTCGAGGGTTCGGGGCCTCATCCGCGCAGCCAGCGGAAGGTTCCGGTCCGAGCCCGAGCGGGCGGCGGGGTCGGAGAACAAGTCACTGTCGGGAAGTCCAGGCACGTTTGGCAGGCTAGCCCGGTGACCCGACCCGTGGCGAAGCATCGCCGAGCATCGTCTCCTGCCCTGCTACGACTCGGCACGAGCACCGCCCGACACCCGTGGCGCTACGTCGCGACCTGGACGGTGTTGATCGTGGTGAGCTTCGCGCTGAGTCTGGGGCTGCTCACCGGGCAATCGGTCTTCGACCGGCTCACCTCCGGCACGACGGAAGCTCCCGGTGAGGCTCAGGACGCCTACGACCTGCTGAGCAGCTCGGACGAGGAGTCGGCGACCGTCCTGGTCGCGGTCAGCGGGGCGGACGTCCTGGCACCGGAGACGGCCGTCGCCGTTGCCAGTGCGGTCGAGGACCTCGCCTCGATCGACGAAGTCAGCGACGTCCAGTCCCCCATGACCACCCCGGGATGGCCGGAGAGCCCGGAGGCCTTCGCCTTCGTCGCCGAGCAGGACCCCGCCTCCGGCGGATTCATGATCGTGCTGACCATGCCGGGCGAGCTCTCCCAGAGCGCCCAGCAGGAGGTGGTCGCCGAGGTCGAGCGGATCGCGCCGCAAGCTCTAGATCCGATCTCGGAAGCGGTCACGGTCGGTGGCGTGACCCAGCTGATCGACGACATCAACGCCCAGGTGGCCAGCGATCTCGCCAAAGGCGAAGGGTTGGCGCTGCCCGCCTCGCTGATCGTCCTGGTCGTCGTCTTCGGTGGGTTCCTGGCTGCGGGGATGCCGATCGTCGGTGCCGTCGCGTCGATCGGGGGCGGACTCGCGATCCTCCTCGGGTTCTCCTACGTGATGGATCTCGACGCCACCGTGGTGAACATCGTCACCGTGATGGGCTTGGCCCTGTGCATCGACTACGGGCTACTGATGGTGAGCCGGTTCCGCGAGGAGGTGGTCGCGGTGGCTCCAGGGGTCTCGCATCGCGACCTCAGTGACGAACAGATCGCCTCCGCCGTCGCCGGCGCCGTGTCGACCGCCGGCCGTACCGTCCTGTTCTCAGCTCTGATCGTAGGCATCTCGCTGTCCGGGCTGACGGTCTTCGAGGCGCCCATCATGCGGGCCATTGGTGCAGCCGGCGTGGCGGTGGTGCTTGTGGCCCTGGTCGTCGCTCTGACGTTGGTGCCGGCCCTGTGCGCGCTGGCGGCCCGTCGCCTCGGGAAGCGTCGCGGCGCCGAGCTGTCCGGTGATGAGGGATGGTTCAGCGGGTTGGCTCGAGTCGTGCAACGCCGCCCGGCAGTGACCGTGGTGGCCGCGGTGCTGGTCCTGCTGACCCTGGCCTCCCCGGTGCTGGGAATGCGGTTGACCTCCTCCGGGGTGGAGCTGCTGCCCAAGGATGCGGAGCAACGGGTTTTCTTCGAGATGCTCGACAGGGACTACCCGGCGTTGGCCGGGGCCGATATCACCGTCGTCGCCGAGGGACCGGTGCAAGACGTGCAGGCCTGGGCCACCGACAGGGTCGCCGGCTTGCCCGGCGTCGACGCGATCGAGTCGGTGACGGCCGAGACCGAGTTCACGGTCGTCCGTATCGCCACTGAAGGTGGTCCCACCGATGACGCGGCCCGTGAGGTCGTCGACTCCTTGCGCTCGGATCGTCCGGACTTCGACATCCTGGTGGCAGGGCAGGCCGCGAGCCTGGCCGACTTCGTACAGTCCATGTTCGACCGCGCGCCGTATGCCGTGGCGTGGATCGCCGGAGCCACCTTCACCCTGTTGTTCCTGCTCACAGGGTCGGTGGTCATCCCGGCCAAGGCGTTGGTCCTCAACGTCATCTCGCTCGGCGCCAGCCTGGGCCTGACCACCTGGGTGTTCCAGGGGCCCCACCTGCAGGGCCTGCTCAACTTCACCTCGGCCGGAGGAGTCGAGTCCATCATCCCGTTGCTCGTGTTGGCCTTCGGGTTCGGCCTGTCGATGGACTATGAGGTCTTCTTGCTGGCTCGGATCATCGAGCTGCACGAGTCAGGCCACAACGACAACGCAGCGGTCCGACTGGGCCTGCAACGTTCCGGCCGGATCATCACCTCAGCCGCGTTGATCATGGTCATCGTCTTCTCGGGATTCGCCTTCGGCGACATGTTGGCGATCAAACAAACGGGTTTCGCTCTGGCTACGGCGGTGTTCATCGACGCCACCCTGGTCCGGATGGTGCTGGTGCCGGCAACCATGACGCTCCTCGGTCGATGGAACTGGTGGGCGCCCGCCTTCCTACGGCCCGTGCACGACCGCTTCGGCGTCACGGAGCACGGCAGCATCAACACCACCGGGCCGAGCTAGGAGTCGGTGGCCGCTGTCGCGGTCGTCGAGGCGTCCGCAGCCTGTCGCGCCGGTGCATCGACGCCGGCCTCCTTGCGCTGGGCGGACGTGATCGACGCCGGCGCCTGGGTCAACGGGTCGAAACCCCCACCCGACTTGGGGAAGGCGATGACGTCCCGGATCGACTCCGTGCCGGCGAGCAGCGCCACGATCCGGTCCCACCCGAACGCAATCCCTCCGTGCGGCGGTGCCCCGAACTTGAACGCTTCGAGCAGGAAGCCGAACTTCTCCTCGGCCTGTTCGGCGTCCAGACCCATCAGGGCGAAGACGCGTTCCTGCACGTCGCGACGATGGATACGGATCGACCCACCACCGATCTCGTTGCCGTTGCAGACAATGTCGTAGGCGTAGGCCAAGACGGCCCCGGGGTCGTCCTCCATCGAGTCCAGGAACTCCGCCTTGGGCGACGTGAACGCGTGATGCACGGCCGTCCACGTCCCGCCACCGACGGCCACATCTCCGGCCGCTACCGCCTCGGAGGCCGGCTCGAACAGCGGCGCGTCGACGATCCACAGGAAGGACCACGTCGACTCGTCCAACAGGTCGCACCGTCGGGCGATCTCCAGCCGGGCGGCCCCGAGGAGCAGGCGAGAAGACTTGACCTCCCCGGCGGCGAAGAACACGCAGTCCCCGGGAGCAGCGCCGACGTGCTCGGCCAGGCCAGCCCGCTCGGCCTCGGACAGGTTCTTCGCGACCGGCCCGGCCAGGGTGCCGTCCTCGGCAACCGTCACGTAGGCCAGGCCACGAGCACCACGCTGTTTCGCCCATTCTTGCCACGCATCGAACTGACGGCGAGGTTGGCCAGCCCCGCCGGGCATCACCACGGCGCCGACGTAGGGCGCTTGGAAGACGCGGAACGGAGTGTCGGCGAAATACGCCGTGCAGTCCGTCAGCTCGAGGTCGCAGCGCAGATCCGGCTTGTCCGAGCCGTACCGGGCCATCGCGTCCGCGTAGGTCATCTGCGGCAACGGAGCGGGCACCTCGACACCGATCAACGCCCAGACCGCACGCAGGATCGCCTCACCGAGCTCAATGACGTCCGCCTGCTCGACGAAGCTCATCTCCACATCCAGCTGAGTGAACTCTGGCTGCCGGTCAGCCCGGAAGTCCTCGTCGCGGTAGCAGCGGGCAATCTGGTAGTACCGCTCCAGGCCGGCGACCATCAGCAGCTGCTTGAACAGCTGTGGGCTCTGCGGCAGCGCGTACCAGCTCCCGGGTTGCAGGCGTGCCGGCACCAGGAAGTCGCGCGCCCCCTCAGGGGTGGAGCGGGTCAGAGTGGGTGTCTCCACCTCGACGAAGTCACGCTCCGCCAACAGGTTGCGTGCTGCCGCGTTGACCTTCGAGCGCAGACGCAGGTTCTCCCCCGCCGATCCCGCGCCGGGACGACGCAGGTCGAGGTAGCGGTGACGCAACCGGGCCTCTTCCCCCACGGTCACGCGCTCGTCGATCTGGAAAGGCAGCGGTGCCGCCTCACTGAGCACCGTCAACGCGCTTGCGACGACCTCGATGTCTCCCGACGCGAGGTCTGGGTTGGCGTTGCCCTCGGGGCGGGGCCGCACCGTGCCGTCGATCGAGATGCAGTACTCGTTGCGAAGGTCGTGGGCACCACCCTTCGCCAACACCTCGTCGCGCACGACGACCTGGGCCACGCCCGAGGCGTCGCGCAGGTCGAGGAAGGCCACGCCACCATGATCGCGTCGACGGGCGACCCATCCGCTCAGCGTGACGATCTGGTCGGCGTGCTCGGCTCGTAGCGAGCCGGCCTCGTGGGTGCGCAGCACAGTGAAATTCCCTTGGTTGGTCGATCGTGGTTCGGCGGCGGAGTCCGGTATGCCCGGCTATTCCGGGGTCAAGCCTAAGCCGCTGTCCTGGTGGTGCCGCGGATGCGTGGTCCACGGTTCGTCGGCCGCACGCAGGGTGGACCAGTGCATCGAGCGACTGACGTATGCCGCCAGCAGACCGATGGTGGCCGCGGAGTTCCGCATCCGTCCGGCCAGGATCGCGGCTACCGCCACGTCCAGATCTACCCAACGCACCGGCATACCGAGCTCCTCGGCTTCGCGCTCGAAGCGCTCATCGTCCGGCACGTCGTGAAGGTCTCGGGCCAAGTAGATCCGCTTTGCTTCGTTGAGCCCCCCGGGAGAGGAGAAGTACTCACTCAACAGGTCCCATTGCCGGGCACGCAGGTCGGCCTCCTCGGCCAGTTCGCGAGCGGCTGCCTCGACGCCGGGCTCCCCAGGCACATCCAGCAGTCCCGCCGGCAGCTCCCACTCGTAGCTGCGCACGGGGTGGCGGTACTGCTGGATCAACAGCACCTCGTCGCGGCCGAAGGAGGGATCGCGGCGCAGTGCGACCACGCTGACTGCTCCGGGATGGTCCACGTATTCGCGCGTGACCTCGCCGGCCTCACCGAGGTCGACTACGTCTCGCACGACGTCCCAGATGCGGCCTTCCATGACGACCTCACTGGAGGAGACCGGCTGAGGGTCGACCCGGTCGTAGAGCTCGACGGCCTCGATCCGCGGGGCCTGCATACTCACGAGCTTGAGGCCGGTTCGACCTCGACCAGACGCTGCGAACGCTGCATCTGCACGGCGGCTTCGACGAGTCCGGCGAACATCGGGTGCATGCGGTCCGGGCGCGACTTGAACTCTGGGTGGGCCTGCGTCGACACGTAGTACGGATGGACCTCACGCGGCAGTTCGACGAACTCCACCAGCGACCCGTCCGGCGATGTCCCGCTGATCACCAGGCC
>JBASAN010000160.1:0-2745 GCA_049650625.1 Ornithinimicrobium sp. | reverse complement strand
GCACGCTGCCTTCAGGCAATGCAGGCCAGGCTCCGCGTGGAGATGCGGACCGTCGGTTTGTCCGTCACGATCGGAGTCGCGAGCCGCCGCGTGGGCGAGCACCTCGCAGGCACCAGTGCCCGCGCGCGAGCTGCGATGAACCGGATCTACGAGATCGAGGAGGTTCGCCGACAAGAACGGCGAACCTGAGCGCCGTGACCGTGTCTCGCCCCGGGTTCTGTGGAGGCTCGATTACTTGGAACCAGCCCCTGTCGGGACGGGTAGCTGAGGGTAGTTCTGCGGCGTGATGTGGGACCAGTGGTTGTCCTCGAACTCGGCCGGTGGGATCAGTCGGATCTCGCCGTGTAGGCGTCGGTGGTTGAACCAGTCGACGTACTCAGCGACGGCGATCTCGACGTCACTGACGTTCTTCCAGCCGCCTCTGGGGCGCATCACGGGGTTGCGGATGCACTCGGCTTTGAACAGCGAGTTGAGCGCCTCAGCCATGGCGTTGTCATAAGAATCTCCTCGGCTGCCGACCGAGGCGTAGACACCGAGGTTCGCCTTGTGGGCCACGTGGATGTCGACGACCAGCGCCGCGTCCCTGACCCTGCGTGCCGACGGTGGGCGGTGCTTGGCCGCGTAGTAGCCACTCGGGGCGATCTGTACGCCGGCGTCCTTCAACACCGCACAGATCGGCTCGACCCCGACCTCGCGCCCATCGACCACGTCACGGCGATGGGCGTCGAGGTAGGCCACTACCTGCTGGTGGGGCGGTCGAGCTCCGCGATGCTCCTATGTCAAGCCGCGATCTGAAGCGGTGGTGAGGCGGGCTGTTGGGCTGTGCGCAGATCGGCGCGAAGCGCGGCGAAGACGACGTCGGAGAGGCGCCGGCGCAGCAGCCTCAGGGCGGCCACGCGGTCCTTGCCCTGGGCCAGCTGCTTGTCGAGGTAGGGCCGACCAGGGCCAACCCCGCGGGCCTGCGTCACCGCCACCATGTGCAGGGCGCAGTTGACCGACCGATTGCCACCTCGGTTGAGCCGGACCTTGCCTGCGCTGGACCCCGACCACACCGGCACCGGCGCTGTGCCGGTGAACCTGGCGTAGGCGTCCTTGTCGCGGAACCGGTGCACACCGGCAGTCTCACCGACGATCACAGCCGCGGACAGGACACCGCAGCCTGGGATCTCGAGGAGCGAGGGGGCGAGCAGACGAACCAGGTCCCGCAGCTCTCGCTCGAGCTCGTTGATCTGGGTGGTCAGCTCCTGGCAGCGAAGAAGGTGTCGTCGGGCAAGCCTGGCCACGACACCGTCGAAGCGTTCCAGTTCCGCCAACAGCTCACGTACGACCTTCTGACGTCGCAGGCCGCGGCTGGGGATCATCAGGTCCGGGTCCAACTCGTGGAGGTGCCAGCGGACCTGCTGAGCGATGCGTGATCGCTGAACCACCAGGTCATGGCGGTGATCAGAGAGGAGCTTGACCTCACGAGCAGGTCCATCCAGCTCAGCGACGGGCAGGTCCGGGTGACGTAGCGCAGCAAGGGCTACGGCCTCGGCGTCGATCGGGTCGGACTTGCCGGGCTCACGGCTGCTGCGACGTGCACCGGCCATCAGCCGGGTCGGCACTCGCAGCACGCGTTGGCCCGCAGCCAGGAGGTCGGACTCCAGCCGCCGGGTGAGGTGCCGGCAGTCCTCCAGCGCGAACCTGACGCCGTGCTCGTCGTGGTCGGCGAACTGTGTGGCCCACTCCACCAGCGCGAGGTGGCCCTCGGCGTTGGTCCGGACCGTCTTGGTGCCGAGTCTTCTGCCGACTTGGTCGAGCGCCACGACCGTGTGGGTGCGCTTGTGGGAGTCGGTACCGATCATGACCATTCACGTGCTCCTACCGTCGACGGGCTTTGGGGCGCCCTGTCGGCAGCGAGGCGGGCACGCCTCAATTCAGCGCGAGTCTCGTCGCAGGCAGGCTCCTATCAAGCCACGCACCCGCTGACAACAGGGCGCCCGACCGAGGCCGCACATCGGAGAGAAGCCACCGGGTGCCATTCGTTACCCGGGGCAGCGAAGAAACGAGCGAACCCCGGTCGGGCACGATCACTGTGACATTGACGCGAAGAAAGCCGAGGCCGTCTTCACGATGTGGTTGGCCCGCCGCAGCTCACGGTTCTCTCGCTCGAGCTGGACCAGCCGCTGAGCATCGTCCGTGGTCGTGCCCGGTCGGACACCGCCGTCGACCTCGGCCTGACGGACCCAGTTGCGCAGGGTCTCGCGGTGCATCCCGAGCTGCTCGGCGACCCGCGGGATCGCGCCCTGCCTCGTCTCTGGGTCAGCACGCAGCTCGACTGCCATCCTCGTCGCCCGCTCCCGCAACTCGTCGGGGTACTTCCTCGGTGCTGCCATGACTCTCATCCTCCATCGGTTGAGAGCCTCCACCAGACCCGGGGCGAGACACCCACCCGGACGGCTCGAGGGAAGGTGGCCGCGACGTGGCGCGTTCTGTGTGTCTCTGCCGCGCATCAGCGGTTGTTCAGCCATCCACTCGGGAACTGTGCGGACTCGTGGCCTGTGCGTCGTTGGTGGCGCGGTGCATTCGGTGGGAGATGACCTCGAACTCCTCACGCAGCTCCGGTGGGTCCTCGATCGTCATATCGGTGTCGAACGTGGCGAGCAGCCCGACGACGCCTGCCCAGGACCAAGCACCCATTGTGACCCGCGAGCTCGTCGGTGTCAGGGGCTCGACGACTGCGCCGCCGGGAAGCCACGGTGCGAC
>JBASAN010000159.1:0-2638 GCA_049650625.1 Ornithinimicrobium sp. | reverse complement strand
CCCTAGGTCGGGGCATTCCTAGAATGGCGCCGTGACTGTTTCGTCTGAGGGGGCAACCCGAGTGCCGCCGGTCGGGTTGTGGCTGACCCGAGCCATGATGTCCGACGTTGACGCCTGGGCCGCCAAGAGCGTGGTGCCGGTGCTGGTGCACCGGCTCGGTCTGCACACTGCTCTGGTGCCCCGTGGACGCTCTGCGGTGGGCGCGCCCTACGACGACGCCACGATGATGTGCGCCGCGAGACCGGCGCCGGTCAAGCTCTCGCCCGCGATCGGGTTCTGGGTGATCGACGACCGCGCCGTGATCACCGTGCAGTCCAAACACTGGCGGCGGCAGATCCGGTGGGTCATCTGGGACCCGCAGGTCGGCATGATGCGCCCACCCGGAGTCGACATCGCCTCCCCCCAACAGATCCTCACCGCAGCACGCGGTGGACGCCGCGACGAGCTGATCGACATGCTGGCCGAGCGTCACCACCCTCCGCAGCGCCTGCTCAGTGCGGTGGTGAACCTGCTGGGGCTCCCCGGCGCGGAGGTCTTGCTCGACGCTGGGGCGGCCGAGTCCTGGCAGGGGGCCCACGGGCACGAACCCGACGAGCGTGAGGTGGACTTCTTCGAGGACGCGGTCAAGGACGCGGTCGCCCTTCGTCGCGAGCTCGGCTGGGGCTCATGAGCATGCATCTGCTGCCCGCGGTCGATATCGTCGCCGGGCGGGTGGCCCGGGTCCCCGCAGGCGAAGCCGACGGGCCCGTGGACGTGGCGATGCGTTGGGCCGGGGCGGGGGCCCAGTGGCTGCATCTGGTCGATCTTGATCGGGCCTACCGGCGCGGCAGCAACAGTGAGGTGCTCCGCCAGGTGATTGAGACGGTGCCTGTGCCGATTCAGCTGTCGGGGGGGCTGGATGATCGTGAGGGTATAGCGAGTGCCGCCGCGAGCGGCGCGCAGCGCTTCAACCTGGCCAGCAGTGCACTACTGGATATCGAGCTCGTGACCTGGGCGGTCGACGAGTTCGGCCCGTCTGTCGTGGTCGGTCTCGACCTGCAGGGCACCAGGGTCGTGGCTCGCGGTAGCGGGGTCGACGTGGGGGACCTCGACAGGGTGTTGACCCAGCTGGCAAGGACGGGAGCGACCCAGTTCCTCGTGGCTGACGCCTCCCGCGATGGCACTCGGCGGGGCGCCGACATCGATCTCTTCCAAGCGGCGACCTCCCAGATCGTGTCGGCGATCCCCGAAGCCACGGTAGTGGTCTCCGGCGGGGTGGCGAGTGCATCCGACCTGGCAGCCTTGGCCGCCCTCGACTCCGATGGTCTATGGGGGGTGGTCCTGGGTGCCGCCCTGCATCATGGCGGCCTCACGTTCGCCCAGGCAGCGGAGGCGGCCGCCGCTCCAGCGACCGAGGGCTTCGGCGGAGTGAGAGACGCGCCGCCGGTGACCGAAGGAACGACTCGATGAGCGAACGGTTCGAAGGGCACGACCCCGCACAGGGACACGACACCGCCGGTGTGCCGTGGCGGGGAAGGGAGTTGAGCAGCACCGGGTTCGACGGCGACGACGGTGCCGCCGACGCCACACTTCGTGCCGCTCTGGAGGCTGCGACGGATCGGAATCGATCACACGCCGGACCGGGGCCGGAGCCACCCGTGGCCGACGAAGTCGCGCTGTTGGTCGCCGTGTCTGCTGCGCGTTTGATCATTCCGATCGTGGCCGTGCCCGGCCACGACGCCGCCAGCGACATGGCGGCGGTGACGTTGAGCGCGCCGGATGGTCGCAAGGCACTGCCTGCGTTTACCAGCATCGAGCAGCTCGTCGCCTGGGATGGCGACGCTCGGCCGGTCCCGGTCACGGCCCAGCGAGCCGCGCTGGCCGCGGTCCAGGAGGGGTGCGATCTGATCGTTCTCGACGTCGGCACGCCCCACGTCCGAGAGTTGCGGACGTCCATGGTCTGGGCACTCGCGATGGGCCGCGACTGGCGGCCCGCGCACCGGGACGAGCACGTCGCCCGAGCGGTAGGCGCAGCGACGCAGGGGGAGGAGCGGATCGTTGGCTGGTCGTTGGGCGAGGGGGAAGCAGGTGCCCTGGTGATCCAGATGGCCCTGGTGCCCGACCTCACGCCGCCGCAGATCAACGACGTGCTGCAGCGCGTCGGTGCGCAGATCGCGACCGACGGTGAGGCTCGGGCCCGGATCGATGCGGTCGTCTTCCGGCTGCTGGACGACACGGCCTCGCGATAGCCGCATGCGCATGGCCGGATCAGCGCAGCGCGTCCCGGAGCGGTGATGAGTGGGTGTTTGGGCGACCCGCTGATAGCATGGACGAAACCGCGTATGCAGTTGTGATGTATGTCTGAGTTCACAACACGTGCATACGGTGCAAGAGGGGCCACCTGAGATTCCACCGCTCGTCCGATGTCAGGACGATCGGTCAACGGTCGTAGTGCTGCCGTCGCGAGACGTGCCGAGCAGCATCGACCCGGATCCCAGGGCCCTTCGCGCACCACGTGCGAAGGGCTTTTTTTGTCGCCCTGCGCGGTCACGACATTGACCTGACGAAGGAGCAACAACATCAGCGAACCTCGCATCAACGATCGCATCCGGGTCCCGGAAGTGCGCCTCGTTGGCCCCAATGGTGAGCAGGTCGGCAT
>JBASAN010000158.1:0-3697 GCA_049650625.1 Ornithinimicrobium sp. | reverse complement strand
GGTCTGACCACGATCCGGCAACGCACCGGTCTGCAGGGTCGGCTGATGGCCCGTCTGCTGCTGAACCAGCTGGACCCTCCGGTGGACTCGGACTGGCCGGAGGGGGTGCACGACCTCGAGAGCGGATCTCTCGTGCTCGAGGTGGAGCTGGTGGTGCGCGACAGCGGTTGACGACGCGGCCCAGGGCAATGCCCGGGTCCGGGTCGAGGAGGCGGACAATGAAGGTATGCCGCTCTATCGGGACGCCGCCATCGTGCTGCGAACCCATAAGCTGGGGGAGGCGGATCGCATCGTCACCCTGCTGACCCGGGGCCGTGGCAAGGTGCGCGCGGTGGCCAAGGGGGTGCGCCGGACCAAGTCCAAGTTCGGGGCCCGTCTGGAGCCCGGGATGGAGGTCGACGTGCAGTGCTACGAAGGCCGGAACCTCGACACGATCACCCAGGCGGAGGGGCTGGCGTCCTACGGCGAGGCGATCTCGCACGACTACGACGCCTGGACCGCCGCCAACGCGATGCTGGAGCTCTGTGACCACCTCATCAGCGAGCACGAGGTGGCGCCTCAGCAGTTCCTTCTTCTGGCGGGTGGGTTGTCGTCTCTGGCCGACGGAACACACGAGGCCCGGATGGTGCTCGACAGCTATCTGGTGCGCACGATGGCTATCGCGGGATGGGCCGCCAGCTTCCACGACTGTGCTCGCTGCGGAGCTCCCGGTCCACACCGCGCTTTCAACGCCGGGATCGGGGGAGCCGTGTGCCCGGTATGCCGTCCGCCGGGTTCCTCGGCCCCCGCTCCGGAGACGTTCGAGCTCCTTGCGGCGCTACAGACGGGGCACTGGGCCACGGTCAGCGCTAGTCAGCGGCAACACCGTACCGAAGCCAGCGGGCTGGTCGCGGCGTACCTGCAGTGGCATCTGGAGCGTGGGGTGCGTGCCCTGCGCTACGTCGAGACGACGCCACCGGCGCCTCTGGCATGATCGCGCCCATGCCAGGGCCGCGCAAAGCACCGAGGAAGCCGTTCGCCCATCCCAGCGGGGCCGAGCCCCCGCAGATTCCGGCCTCCCTGGTGCCCCGGCACGTAGCGATCGTGATGGACGGCAACGGTCGGTGGGCGAACGGTCAGGGGCTGACCCGCGTCGAGGGACACAAGGCAGGGGAGGCCTCGCTGCTCGACGTGATCGCTGGTGCCATCGACGTCGGCATCACCTGTGTTTCCGCCTACGCGTTCTCGACCGAGAACTGGAAGCGCTCGCCCGAGGAGGTGCGCTTCCTGATGGGTTTCAACCGCGATGTGATCCGCCGACGGCGCGACGAGATGGACTCCTGGGGGGTCCGGGTGGTCTGGTCCGGTCGCCGCCCCCGGCTCTGGCGCTCGGTCATCAACGAGCTGCGGGAGGCGGAGGAGCGCACGAAGGACAACGACGTCATCACGCTGAACTTCTGCGTCAACTACGGCGGTCGGGCCGAGATCGCCGACGCCGTACGGAGCATCGGCGCCGAGGTGGCCGCGGGCAGCCTCAACCCGTCCCGGATCGATGAGCGCACCATCGCCCGACATCTCTACCACCCGGACGTGCCCGACGTGGATCTGTTCGTCCGGTCCTCCGGAGAGCAGCGCACGTCCAACTTCATGCTCTGGCAGAGTGCCTACGCCGAGATGGTGTTCCTGGACACGTTATGGCCCGACTTCGACCGGCGTGACCTGTGGCGTGCGGTCGAGCTGTATGTGGATCGGGACCGTCGCTACGGGGGAGCGGTGGACCGGTCGGATCCGTCGCGCTAGGGAGCGTGGTGGTGGGGCTCGAAGGTCTGCAGTCCACGGCATACCGCGTCCAACCAGGGCGCCACCGACGCTCGGGCTGACGGGGTGTCGGGGTAGCGACACCGCAGGTGCATGCCCGAGGCATTCACCACGAACCAGATCATCACCCCGTCGGTGCGGATGACCGCTGAGACGTGCTGGGCGCGCAACGCCGGGTCGATGGACACCGGGAGGCGGCGGTTGTCCAGCCACGAGATGGCGAACATCCCGGGCGTGGTCGGCATCCCGCCGTAGGGAGCCATGATCGGAGCCAGCGGGTAGGAGCCGAGGGAGATGGCTTCGCGGATCGCCCCCGAGCACGCGACCGGGTCCGGGTCGGCGGACTCGATGACCGCGTTGGTGATGAACCACCCCACGCTGGAGTGCCAGCGGTCTTCGTGGCGGCTGTGCACCGGCAGGACCGCCCGCAGGGGTTGGCCGGACATCGCACGGATCACCCGCGTCAGCACCGACAGGGCCGCCGGAAACATCCGCAACCCCCGGGCTCTCAGGACGCGCTCGAACTGCTCCAGCTGCTCGGCGTCGAAGACATCCCGCACGTCTACGACCTCGGTCACCGGCGGACTGATCTCCCCTAGCGGCAGCGGGAAGGTGGGCATTGCCCCGCCACCCGCCTCGAGGATCTGCGACCACCGCGCGCTGACCTGCTCCGGAGCCGGCGGCATGGACTCCAGCGCCGCGGTGTGCTCGGCGAAGGACGGAGCTGGAGGAAGGCCGGCCCCCGCAGCGCGGTTGGCAACGACGTCGTCCAGGCACACCGCGAGGTCGCGGGCCAGCACCATGAGCGACCAGGCGTCCGTGTGAGCATGATCCAGGCCGATGACGATCGCCGGCTCCTCGGTGTCCTTCCCCAGGAGCAGCAGGCAGTGGGAGGGGCGGGAGAACGGCGTGCACGTCTCGTCCAGCAGCGCGCGAACGACCTCATGGGGGACCCTGCCGACATCCGGATGCTCCACCCAGTCGCCGGCCCGGACCTCGACCTGATGCAGGACGACCGCGTCGTCGGCATCCCGGGAGAACACCGTCCGGAGCGTCCCGTGGCGCGCCACGACCGCGAGCCAGGCCCGGGATAGGTCCTGGGGGCTGACCGGCCGGGGCCAGCGCACGCATACCGCCATCCAGGATCCCGGTCGAGGCCCCTTGCCGACGTGGATGCCTTGATCGAAGGAGATGGGGAGCCCGCGCTCGTCGGGGCCTACCCTGACGGCATGGGCCAGGACCGGCCCAGGGGGCAGGTCGAGGTGTGCCACGCTGGTCAGCCGCATCAGGACGTACCCTATGGCTTTCCCGCTTGCCCACCCAGGAGACCGGTTGCCCAGACTCACCGCGATGAACGCCACGCTCGACTACGACGTGAGCGGCGCCGGGCCGACCGTCATCGCGCTGCACGGTCTGACCTCGAGTCGGGCCCGGGACGCGGGGCTGGGGTTGGACCTGTCCTGCCGCGCCTCCGGGAACCGGGTCATCCGCTACGACGCCCGTGGTCACGGAGACTCCTCAGGTGATGACGACCCACGGTCCTACACGTGGTCTGCCCTGGCCTTGGACCTCCTTGCCCTGATGGACGCCACCTCGCCGTCGGAGGCGGTGCACGGCGTCGGCCAGTCGATGGGCACCGCAACCCTGCTGCACGCCGCACTGGCTCGCCCCGACCGGTTCGCCAGCCTGGTGCTCGGCATACCCCCCACCGCCTGGGGATCAAGGGTGGCGCAGCGCCGGGTATATCGGGTCAATGCCGATCTGGTGGAGCGTGCTGGAGTGGCGCCGCTGCTGGCGGCGGACGTGGACGCCGCTCGGCCCCCGGCCTCGACCGCGACCGTGGCGCTGCCGCCGACGGTGGCCGAGGCGCTCATGCCGCCCGTCTTTCGGGGGGCCGCCC
>JBASAN010000157.1:0-10770 GCA_049650625.1 Ornithinimicrobium sp. | reverse complement strand
GCTCCCGGGGTCTACAGCTGGCTGCCGCTGGGGCTGCGGGTGCTGCGCAACGTCGAGAGGGTCGTGCGCGAGGAGATGGACGCTATCGGCGGTCAGGAGGTCCGTTTCCCCGCGCTGCTTCCCCGCGAGCCCTATGAGGCGTCGGGCCGCTGGACCGAGTACGGCGACAACCTGTTTCGGCTCACCGACCGCAAAGGTGTCGACATGCTCCTCGGCCCCACGCACGAGGAGATGTTCACCCTGGCGGTGAAGGACATGTTCTCCTCCTACAAAGAACTGCCCCTGACGCTCTACCAGATTCAGATCAAATACCGCGACGAAGCCCGTCCGCGGGCAGGCCTGCTTCGTGGGCGCGAGTTCACGATGAAGGACTCCTACTCCTTCGACGTCGACGATGCCGGTCTGGAGGCTGCCTACCAGCGGCACCGGGCTGCATACATCTCCCTGTTCGACCGGCTCGGCTTCGACTACGTCATCGTCCACGCGGACTCCGGCGCGATGGGGGGATCGGCCAGTGAAGAGTTCCTGGCCATCAGTCCCCACGGCGAGGACACCTTCGTGCGGTGTGAGGCCAGTGGGTATGCCGCCAACGTGGAAGCGGTGGTGGTGCCCCAGGCCGAGGACGTGGATGCGACCTCGGTGCCTCCGGCCCACGTCCACGACACCCCGGACACCCCGACCATCGACACCCTCGTGCGGGCAGCCAACGCCTCCCAGCCGCGCCCCGACGGGCGTGACTGGCAGGCCAGCGACACGCTCAAGAACGTCATCGTCATGCTGGCGCACCCGGATGGCACTCGGGAACCCCTGGCCGTGGGGGTGCCGGGTGACCGCGAGGTGGACCCCAAGCGGCTGGCCGCCGCCGTGGCGCCCGCCGAGGTCGAAGCCTTCGAGGCCAAGGACTTCGCGCAGCATCCGAGTCTGGTCAAGGGATACATCGGTCCCGGGGCGCTGGGCACGGCGCAGACGTCGGGCATCCGCTATCTGATGGACCCGGCGATCGCCCGGGGTTCGGCCTGGGTCACCGGTGCCGACGAGCCCGGCAAGCACGTGTTCAACCTGGTCTACGGCCGGGACTTCGAGGCTGACGGCACCATCCAGGCAGGCGAGATCAAAGAAGGGGACGCCAGCCCGGACGGTGGCGGCGCGCTGACGTTGGCGCGGGGCATCGAGATGGGCCACATCTTCCAACTCGGACGCAAGTATGCCGAGGCGCTGGGGCTGAAGGTGCTGGACGAGCACGGCAAGCTGGTGACCGTCACCATGGGCTCCTATGGGGTGGGAGTCACCCGAGCAGTGGCAGCCATCGCCGAAGCCACCTGCGACGACATCGGGCTGGTCTGGCCCCGCGAGCTGGCACCCGCGGACGTGCACGTGGTGGCGACGGGGAAGGACCCGGCCGTCTTCGAGGCTGCCGAGACCCTCGTGGCCGAGCTCGAGGCCGGCGGCGTACAGGTGATCTACGACGATCGGCCCAAGGTGTCACCTGGCGTGAAGTTCAAGGACGCGGAGCTCCTGGGCGTTCCCACCATCGTCGTCGTCGGACGCGGTCTGGCCGACGGCGTGGTCGAGGTCAAGGATCGTGCCACCGGGGAGCGGCGGGAGGTAGCCGTGAGCGAGGCGGCTGCGGAGGTCGGGGCCGAGATCGCCCGCCCCGCGCGGTGATGGCGGACGAAGGAGGGACCCGGGTCAGGGCGGTCATCTTTGATTGGGGTGGCACTTTGACGCCGTGGCACACCGTCGATGTGGCGGGGATCTGGCGTCGCACCTACGCCGAGCGTGCCTACCCCGACAACCCTGCCGCTGCCACTGCCCTGGCGCAGGCCCTGACCGAGGTCGACGCCGAACTGTGGGCTTGGGGTCGCACGGAGCATCGCAGCGCCCGGTTGGGAGACGTGCTGGCAGGATCCGCGCAGCGACTGCAGATCCCCGTCGAGCAGGTGGCCACGGCGCCGGGCCACACAGCGTACGAGAGCGAGTGGGAGCCGCATACCTTCACCGACCCCGATGTCGCGCCCTTGTGGACGTGGCTGCGGTCGCAGGGCATCGCGGTCGGGGTGCTGTCCAACACCATCTGGAGTCGTGACTACCACCGCGGGGTGTTCGCCCGAGACGGCGTGCTGCACCTGATCGATGCGGACGTCTACACCAGCGAGATCGAGGTGGTCAAACCCCATGCCGACGCCTTCCGTCTGGCCGCCGAGGCGGTAGAGGTCGACCCGAGCGAGTGTGTGTACGTGGGAGACCGCCTGTACGAGGACGTGTGGGGACCCCAGCAGGTCGGCATGAGGGCCATCCATATCCCCCACAGCACGATTCCCGAGGAGCAGGTGGTGCCGGTCGACGTGACCCCGGACGCCACGGCCCACGCGCTAGCCGAGGTGGCCGGGATCGTCGCGGGCTGGCAGAGCGCCCCGAGTGCCCGCCCGAGGTGATCGAGGAGCTCTCGGTCACGCTGCTGACCTTCTTGGCCGTCGCGGGCTTCTTGGCCGGTTGGGTGGACGCCGTCGTGGGTGGGGGAGGCCTAATCCAGCTGCCAGCGCTTCTGATCGGGTTCCCGGGGGCGGCTCCGGTGCAGATTTTGGCGACCAACAAGCTCGGCGGGATCTTCGGCACGACCACCAGCTCGATCACCTACCTGCGCCGAGTGCGGCCCGATCTGCGCACCGCCCTCCCGCTCGCCGGATGCGCGTTCGCCGGGAGTGTCTGCGGTGCGCTCATCGCGTCCCAGATACCGCGAGCCGCCTTCAACCCCATCATTCTCGTCGTCTTGGTCGCGGTCGGTCTCTACACTCTTGTGAAACCGAGCGTCGGGTCCATCTCGGCCCTGCGGTTCTCCGGCCGAAAGCACCTGCTGGTCGCCGGAGCTCTGGGTTTCGGGATCGGTGCCTACGACGGTGCCCTGGGCCCCGGCACGGGCTCCTTCCTGGTCTTCGCGCTGGTGGGCGTGCTCGGCTACGGCTTCCTGCAGGCCAGCGCCAAGGCCAAAATCGCCAACTTCGCGACGAACCTGGCTGCCCTGGTCGTGTTCATCCCACAAGGAGCCGTGATGTGGGAGATCGGACTGCTCATGGGGGTATGCAACGTCGCCGGCGGCTATCTGGGTGCCCGGACTGCGGTGGCGCGGGGGAGTGGATTCGTGCGCGTGGTGTTCGTGGTGGTCGTCGGCGCTTTCATCCTCAAGATCGGTTACGACACCGTCATACAGTTCCTCTAGGGAGTCAGCGCTGTCGGGTCACAGGATCCGAGCGACCTCAGGGTGTCCATGGTCCGGTTGGCGCTCTCCGGCTGGTGGTTGGGGCCGACGCCTTCGATGACGTGGCCATCAAGGTTGACCCGAGTCGGCTGGACCGCCAGCGCGGACTCCACCATGCCGTCACCGGACACGGTCAGGGTGATCTCAGCGACCATGCCGTCCTGGGTTTCCGGTCGAAGGCGGGAGTCGGTGTCGGGCGACTGGTTCGACAGGCTGTTGCCCATCCCGTAGAGCACGTACCGACCGTTGATCTGCTCGCACGGCTGCGGCACGTGGACGTGCGTGCCGAGGATGAGGTCCACCGCCCCCGACTCAAGCAGGGCATGGGCGATCTGCGTCTGGTCGGAGGTCGGTTCGCTGCGATACTCCTGCCCCCAGTGCAGGCTCGCCACCACCACGTCGGCACCCCCCGCCCGTGCTGCCATGGCGTCATCGGCGATCCCGCGCGATCCCACTACCGGCCACAACGACTCGGCCAACCACGGCGCCTCGTCCGGAACGGTCGTGGTCGGCCCACCGGAGTTCGGCAACGTGTAGGTATAAGCCAAGTGCGCCACGGTCACCTCTCCCGCCTCGTACAGCGCCGGGCGGCCCGCGCTCTTCTCCTCGGCGGTAGGCCCGGCGTGCCCGAGTCCTGCCTCGGTCAGAGTTGCCTGAGTCTGCGCCAAGCCGGGCAGGCCGCGGTCCATGGTGTGGTTCGAGGCGAAGTCGCAACCGTCATAGCCTGCCTGGGCCAGATCCGCAGCCAACTCGTGAGGGGTATTGAAGGACAGGACCCCTTGCCGGGTCAGGTCGACGTTTCGGGCTGACAGCGGGGTCTCCAGGTGGCACAGCGCCACGTCGGCGGCGGACACCATCGGCCTGATCTGGGCGAACATCGGATCGAAGTCGAAGTCGACCTGATCAATGGAGTGGGCGTAGGTAGCGGCGCTGTCCAGCACGGAGACGTGCGCGAGGACGTCACCGGAAGCGGCGATGGTGACGACCTGTTCCGACGGCGAGACCGTGGACGTCGGGCTCAGCTCGGTCGCATCCGCCGCTGACGTGGATTCCGGTCCATCGTGGGTCTCTCGGGCGGTGTCGCTGCGCGCCTGCTCGGTCCCCGTGACGCTCTGGTCCCCGCCCGCGCAAGCGGTAACTGCGAGCACCACGGCGACGACGGAGGACCCGGGGCCACAAGGCGGCACCACCTTCATAGACCGAGGCTAGCCGCCCTCCAGCAGGAGTCGCTCTAGTTCGTCCGGGTCGGTCATGGGTTGCTGACAGACCGTGCCCCGACACAGGTATGCGGTGTCCCGGCCGCCCTGCGAGGGACGGTTGAGGAGCACGGGCGCGCGGTCGACGGGTGACCGGTGGTCCGAGACGGGCGGGTCGGTGGGCTCAGACATCAGCACCATGATCCCGGGGCGGGCTCGCCGTGCCGCCTGGCTCAAAGCTCCGTCACCGCCGGCGATGGCCAGCACACTGGGTCCACTCTCCGCATCCTCGGCCGCCGTCAGAGCCCACCCGGCGAACCGGGGCGCCTGAGCGGCGATCCTGCCCATGGGCCGCAGCGCGGCGCGTCCCAGATCCAGGTCTTCGGGGGATCCCGCCAACGCCCCGTACCGCAGAAAGGCTCCGGCGAGGGCGGACTGGCCGCAGGGCTCGGCGTTGTCTCCGCGCGAGGCGGGCCGCAACACCAGGTCGGCGACATCGCTGGCGCTGTCGTGGAAGCGACCGTAGCCCGAGATGCCTTCGGCGTCGGCGGCTTCGAAGGCCTCGCGGGCGACGTCGAGGACCCATCGCGCAGAGACCAGCCAACGAGGGTCGGCGGTTGCTGCGTGCAACGCCAGCAACCCCTCTGCCAGGCCGCCGTAGTCCTCGGCCACGCCAGCGGCATCGCCAACGACGCCATCTCGGGAGCTTCGCCTCAGGCGTCCGTCCACCACGTGGAGGCGCAGGATCAGATCGGCTGCTCGACAGGCCAGATCGACCCAGTCAGGCTCGTCGAAGTACCACCCGGCCTCGGCCAAAGCGGCGATCAGCCAGCCGTTCCACGCGGTGACGACCTTGTCGTCCCGGCCTGGCTGGTCCCGGAGGGTCCGGTGCAGGTCCAGACGTTCGCGCACGTCGGCATACCATCGCTCGTCCTCCGGCTCGCGGGGTCGCTGCAAGGTGGACGTGCCGTGCTCGAAGGTGCCCTGCTCGGTGACAACGAAGAACTCCGCGGCCCGACGACCATCCTGCTCGCCCAGCACCCGGGTGAGCTGTTGCGGCGTCCAGACGTAGGTCGCCCCTTCGACCCCCGCGGTGTCGGCGTCGAGAGAAGCGGCGAAGCCTGCCTGCTCGGTCCACATCTCGCGCACGAGCCAGTCCACGCACTCACGCACCACCCGCTCGGCCAGCACTCGATCGGCCGCGGTGCTCTCCGACGAACTGACCCGGGCCAGGTCGGTGTAGACCCGGAGCAGTAGGGCGTTGTCATACAACATCTTCTCGAAGTGCGGCACCACCCATCCGGCGTCGACGGCGTACCGGGCGAACCCGCCGCCGATCTGATCGTAGGTGCCGCTGCGCGCCATGGACCGTGCCGTCTCGCGCGCCATGCTGTCTGCCTGCATGTCCCCGGTCCTCGCGCTGTGACGCAGCAGGAAGGACAGCACCATCGAGGGGGGGAACTTGGGTGCGGTCCCGAACCCCCCGTGGACCGGGTCGAACTCGCGAGCCAACTGCTGCACGGCCACCTGAAGCACGTCGGCGCCAATGGAACGGCTCGTCTCGGCAGTGGCAGCGGCGTCGCTGAGCGAACGGACGATGTGGGCACTGCCCGCGCGGACCTCATCCTCGCGTTCGCTCCACGTCTGCGCGGCCGAGGTGAGCAGGTGGGCAAACTGCGCCTTCGGCAGGTAGGTCCCACACCAGAACGGCTCGCCCTCGGGGGTGAGCAGACAGGTCATCGGCCATCCCCCATGACCGGTCATGGCCGTCGTCGCCTGCATGTAGATGGCATCGACGTCCGGCCGCTCCTCGCGGTCCACCTTGACCGCCACGAAGCTCGCGTTCAGCTGATCGGCGATCTGAACGTCCTCGAAGGACTCGTGGGCCATGACGTGGCACCAGTGACAGGCGGCATACCCGACCGAGAGCAGGATCGGCACGTTGCGTTCTCGCGCCTCCGCGAACGCCGCTGGCGCCCACGGCCACCAGTGCACAGGGTTGGCGGCGTGCTGGAGTAGGTACGGGGACGTCGAGGTCCTCAAGCGGTTGCTCACTCAAGCCTCCTGGGGTGCGGTGGTGTCTGGATCCGGTCCCGAGCGAGGGGTCCAGGCGCGTCGAGGTGTCTGGCGGGGCAGCCTACGTCGTCCCGCGACGACGACCTCGCGCCCGTCCATCCTCGCCGCCACCGCCTGAGCCGGGTGATGGTCTGTCGGAGGCGGTGTCTACCCTTCAGAGATGACCGAATCCACGGATAGCAACCCGGAGTCGCAGACGCTGGGCTCACAGACCCCACAGACGAGCGACCAGCTCGACAAGGACCCCTCGGACTGGGTGACCGGTGACGAGCCGATGACCCCGTCGCAGCGCAGCTACCTCGACACCTTGGCCAGCCAAGCGGGTGAGGAGATCTCGGCTGACCTCACGAAGGCTGAGGCGTCGGAACACATCGACCGACTGCAGGCGAAGGGTGCTCCCGAGGCCGACGCCTGATCGACGTGCTGCCCAGCACGCCTCCCGGGCAAGGCCCCGCACTGACGAGCAGACCGATCATGAGCCAGTTCTGGGCGGACATCTCGTTCCTGCACTGGCGCGTCCGGCCCGAGGTTGTGGCGCACTTCATGCCTCGCGGTGCCCGCCCGGACGTGCATGACGGTTCTGCTTGGGTGGGCCTTCTGCCCTTCCAGATGCAGCGCGCGGGGGTGGGTTCGGGGCCGCCTGTTCCCCACCTCGGCACCTTCTGGGAGACCAACGTGCGGGTCTACAGCACCGATGATCGGGGTCGCCCAGGGGTGGTTTTTCTTTCCCTGGAAGCCCAACGTCTGCCGGTGGTCATCGGCGCCCGAGCGGCGTTCAACGTGCCGTACTACTGGGCCACGATGTCGGGGATGCGTTGTCGAAGCGACAGCGACATGGTGATCCGATACGTCAGTCGGCGTCGACGTCCGCATGCGCTTGTGCGTAAGCGAGTCCCCCCGACCTCCATGATCGAGGTACGGGTGCTGGATCCGATCAGCGAGCCGGATGAGACCGAGCTGTTCCTGAGCGCCCGATTCGGGCTGCATACCCAGGTGGCCCGTCAGGGGCTGTGGGTGCCCAACACCCACCGGCCCTGGCCCCTGCACCGCGGCGAGGTGCTCTCCCTCCAGGATGAGTTGGTGGCCTCCGCCGGACTTCCGGACCTGCCAAGCCTTCGCCCACCGGATCACGTCATGTTCTCCAGCGGGGTGCACACCACCTTCGGGGTGCCGCAACGCCTGTAGCGGGGCGCGAAGGGTTTGCCCGCCGTTAGGCCTCGTTTGGCACGTCCAGACCCGGGAAGCCGACCATCGGCACGGCGAAGGTGAAGCCGACCCGGACGGACAGTGCCATCAACGCCACCGTGCCGGCAATGGCAGCATCGTCGGAGGCGCGCGCGCTCGATCCGGCGATGATCGACTGCGACAAGGCGAGGAACAGCTGCTGCGCCGCGTCGAGCCGCTCATCCCGGGTCGAGAGCGCTTCCGGCAGGCCGTAGCCCAAGGGCGGGGCCGGCGCGGCGCCACCGGCGAGCTCGGTCAACCTGCGGGTCGGTCCACGGAGGGCGCTGAGAGCGTCGTGATACGCCTCTTGCTCGTCCGCCGAGGAGCGAGCAGCCAACACCTCCAGGCCGTAGACCGCCTGGCGTAGGCCCGCCAGCACCGTGATGGCCCCTGCACCGCTGGGTCCACGCACCGCCCCCGACGTGCCGCTCGCTCCGAGCAGTCGGGCAGCCGCAACCCGTTGACCGTGCAGAGCCATCAGGGTCGGAAGGTTGGGCCCGGTCACCCCGGACAGCTCATCTCGGATCTTCTCCTCGAGCGAGGACCGAGCCAGAGCTTCGGCCCAGACCTCCGGGTCGAACGCGCCACCGGTGCCCGACGTCGTCGACGCCCCGTCGGAAGAGGGAGGGGCGGCGCTGGCCGAGCCGTCGTCGGCGGCCGGTCCACCGCCGACCTGGACCATCTTCGCCAGCACCCCCTCTTGCGTCACCAGCGCGCTTCGCGTCGCCCGCACGGACCGTGTCCGCTCCTCGTCGCGGTTGGCGGGGCCGATCCTGATCAGGTCACGAGTCCGGCTCAGGGTCGCCTGCAGGACCGCAAGGTCCGGAGCCTGCACCTGAGGTGATTCCTGGCCCTTGCTACGACTGGGCCCAGGCGGACTGTGGCTTGCATCTTCGGAGCACGCTGCCAGGCCGGTCGCGAGCATCGTCGACATCGCGACGAGGAAACCCCGTCTGCTGTACGACGACGCGGGTCGGCGCATCACGGGTCGCGCTGGCATGACGCGGAACATCGCAGACCGACCAGCGAGGAACTGCGACTAGGGTGGTGGCTTCGGGCGCGACCACAGCGTTGTCGGCCGGACGGGACGGCGCGACACAACAGAAGAGGGAGACTCGGGTGGACAGCGGGACGGGAAGTGCTCAGGTCCGACAGACGTGCGAGCGTGCCGTGGCGGGGGAGGGCATGGTTGTCGACACGGTGAGCTTGACCTCCGCAGGCAAGCGTCGTCTGGTGCGTGTCACGGTGGCGCGAGATGTGGCGACGCTGGCCGAGGGCGACCACAGCAGCGTCGTGGAGCCGTTGACCCTGGATGAGGTTGCGCACGCCAGCCGGTGCGTCAATGACGCCCTCGACTCCTCCGACGTGATGGGCGCTTCGGCATACACCCTGGAGGTCAGCTCCCCAGGAGTGGGATCACCGCTTCTCACGCCCCAGAGCTTCCGCCGCAACGTCGGTCGTCTGCTTGAGGTGAGCCACGGCGAGGGGGTCGTGACTCAGGACCGTCTTGTCGCGGCCGGACCGCAGGGAATCCAGCTCGGCTCGACCGAGCAGGACGAGATCCCGTACGACACCATCGACCGGGCCGTAGTCCAGGTCGAGTTCAGCCGACCCACGACAGGAGAGTGAGCCTGATGGACATCGACATGGCAATGCTGCGGGGGATCGCCGCTGAGCGCGAGATTCCTCTGGAGATTCTGGTCAAGGCCATCGAGCAGGCCACCCACAGCGCCTACGAACGCGTCCGTGGTCCCGAGGCCTCGGCCAGCGCCAGGGTGGAGCTGGATCGCAAGAGTGGTCACGTCACGGTCTGGGCCCGCGAACAGACTGCAGCGGAGGGTGACCCCGTGCCTGCGGAGCCGGGTCCGGAGTTCGACGACACCCCGGAAGGATTCGGCCGCGTCGCTGCGGCCACCGCCCGGCAGGTCATCATGCAGCGGATGCGTGAACTGGAGGACGACGCCGTGCTCGGTGACTTCCGCGATCGTGAGGGCGAGATCGTCTCCGGCCTCATCCAGCAGTCCAGCAACCCGCGGAATGTGCTCGTGGACTTCGGGACCGTCGAAGGAGAGCTGCCGAGCGCAGAGCAGGTGCCAGGGGAGAGTTACCAGCATGGTCAGCGGCTCCGGTGCTTCGTCGTCAGTGTCAAGCGGGGGGCACGAGGTCCACAGATTTCACTGTCACGCACGCACCCCAACCTGGTGCGAAAACTCTTCGCCCTGGAGGCTCCGGAGATCGCGGACGGATCCGTGGAGATCGCAGCGCTGGCTCGCGAGGCGGGTCACCGCACCAAGATCGCGGTGCACTCCACGGTCCCGGGCGTCAACGCAAAGGGGGCCTGTATCGGCCCGATGGGGCAACGAGTCCGAGCGGTCATGGCAGAGCTCCAGGGTGAGAAGATCGATATCGTCGACTACTCCACGGATCCTGCCGCTTTCGTGGCGTCGGCCCTGTCGCCGGCCCGTGTGCTCAGCGCGGAGGTCGTAGACGTCGACACCAAGCAGGTGCGAGTGATCGTGCCGGACTATCAACTGTCCTTGGCCATCGGCCGGGAAGGTCAGAACGCCCGGTTGGCCAACAAGTTGACCGGGTGGCGAATCGACATCCGCTCCGACATGGCCGAGGCCGAGAAGCCTGTAGACTAGGGCGATCTGCCTATCCTGGTGTCGTGAACCACAAAAGCAGGAGCGTCGTTGTGCGCACCTGTGTGGGGTGTCGTCGCCGGGATGAGCAGAGCAGGTTGCTCCGAGTGGTCGTCGTCGGTGACGGGATCGCGCGAAAGCGTGTATTCGTCGCCCAACCCGATCCGACCGGACGCATGCCCGGTCGGGGTGCATACGTGCATCGCGACCTGACGTGCGGGCAGGCTGCAGTACAACGTCGAGCTTTCGGACGTGCCCTGCGGACGTCAGGCGAGTTGAAGGTCGACGCAGTGATCGACTGGATCGAGCGCAACCAGACACCAGGCCCGAGGTAGGGGCCGCAACACGGGCAAGGCAACCGCCTTGTTCACCATCA
>JBASAN010000156.1:0-1733 GCA_049650625.1 Ornithinimicrobium sp. | reverse complement strand
ACACCCGGTACACCCACGGATTCGGTGTGGTGGCCGCCTACGGCAACCAGCGCACGCCGACGGGTGAGCCCATCTTCTACGAGCAGAACATTCCGCCGGTCGGTGACCTGGGTGAGTACGAACCCCGGATCTACTTCGGCGAGTACTCCCCGAACTACTCGATCGTCGGCGCTCCGGAGGGCTCGCCGGATCAGGAACTCGACCGGCCCGACAGTGACAGCGACACCGGTGAGATCCAGAACACCTATCAGGGCAACGGTGGAGTCGCGATCGGCTCCTTCCCGAAGCAGCTGGCCTACGCCATCAAGTACCGCCAGGCCGAGATCCTGCTCTCCGGCAACGTGAACTCGGAGTCGCGGATGCTGGACTACCGCGAGCCGCGTGAGCGGGTGGAGCGGGTCGCCCCGTGGTTGCGACTGGACGGTAACCCCTACCCGGCGGTGGTCGACGGCAGGATCAAGTGGATCGTGGACGGTTACACCACGTCGGCGCGGTACCCGTACTCCCAGCTGAAGGCCTTGGACGACGCAACGGCCGACTCCCTGGTGAACCAGGCCGGCAACGTGCAGTCCATCGGCGGCGGTCAGGTCAACTACATCCGCAACTCGGTCAAAGCCACGGTGGATGCCTACGACGGTGAGATCACGTTGTACGCCTGGGACGAGGAAGACCCCATGCTGGAGGCGTGGTCCGGTGCATTCGACAACACGGTCAAGCCGCTGTCGGAGATCGACGGAGAGCTCATGTCACACCTGCGATACCCGGAGGACCTGTTCAAGGTCCAGCGTGACGTGATGTCGAGCTACCACGTGCAGTCCGCGGACGCGTTCTTCGGTGGTCAGGACTTCTGGCGCGTTTCGGAGGACCCCAGCATCGAGGCGACGCAGGAGGTCGATCAGCCGCCGTACTACCTGAGCATCGCGATGCCGGGTCAGGACGAGCCGTCGTTCTCCCTGACGACGAACTTCATTCCTCGAGGTTCCGACCGACAGAACCTCGTCGGCTATATGGCGGTCGATGCCGACGCCGGTTCGGAAGACGGGACATTGAGAGAGGGCTACGGAAAGCTCCGGGTGCTCGAACTGCCACGAAACAGCACGGTCAACGGACCCGGCCAGTTCCAGAACGAGATCGCCAGCTCGAACGAGACGTCGGAAGCGTTCACGCAGACGTTGAGCCAGTTCCTGAACCTGAACCGACAGCAAGGCTCTGAGGTCACCATCGGTAACCTCCTCACCCTGCCGGTCGGCGGCGGCCTGCTCTACGTCGAGCCGGTCTACGTCCAGGCCAGTGGCGGATCGTCATACCCGCTGCAGCGGCTCGTGGTCGTGTCCTTCGGCGACGATCTGGCGTGGTCGGACACTCTCGACGGTGCGCTGGACGAGCTTTTCGCCGGTGACGCCGGCGTCGATGCCCCCGACTCCGAGAGCGCCGCCCAGGAGCCGGTGGAGCCCGACACCAACGGTGAGACCGCCGCACCCGGTGACGGTGCGGGCCAGACCGCCGAGCCGACGGACCCAGCCGAGCCGGCACCCAGTGGCGACCCGGCCGACCTCGAGCAGGCGATCGCTGATATCGAGCAGGCCTACGCCGACGGGCAGGAGGCGCTGGCCAACAACGACCTCGCCGCCTACGCCGAGGCGCAGGACCGGCTCGACCAAGCCATCCAGCGGGCAGTCAACGCGGCACCCGAAGGCGGCTCGATCAGTCTGAACAGCGAGACCGGCGACGTG
>JBASAN010000155.1:0-2709 GCA_049650625.1 Ornithinimicrobium sp. | reverse complement strand
GGCCGCGAGCAAGCTGGCCGAAAGAATCACCACGGCATCACAGTGTTCGTCCCTGCCGCCACCGGTCCGGGCGCGCAAGAACGGCTCGATGCCTGCCAAGCCAGATGGGGTCTTGCTGGCCCCAGCTGGGGCGTGACCGGGGTCGCGGAAGACCTGGCTGAAGCGTTGACCCCCTGGGTCCAAGCAGGAGCCGACGCTATTGCTCTTCAGCCCACAGACGACGATCCAGATCCGGCGGCCTTCATGGCCTTTGCCGCTCAAGTAGCCCACCTGCTGCGTTAGTCTCCGCGACACCAGCGATCACACCACGCTGGCGTAGGCTGTCGTTGAAATGTCATCAGGCCTCGATCAAACGCGGGGCCGACGGAGCCGGAGGCTAAGTGATGGAGCGCGGTAGCGCGGGGAGCGGGGTGGCCGACATGGCCTGCTCAGCACCTGCTCACGTGCCGCCCTTCCCCTCCTGAACCTGCCGATCCTGTCCGCGATGAACGTCGCGGTCGTGAGGTGGGTCCAGTTCCTTCCCCGCTTACGCGTCATCTCCTCGGGTCGACAGTTGTGCTCTACCCAGGACCCCGCGTTGGCCTGCACAGACTGGATGACATCAGATGCAAGCACTGACCGAACAGCAGATCCGCGACTCACTGGCGAACACCTCCCGACGGGAGTCGAAGCAGGTGACGCTGCCCGATCTGGCCCAGGTGGACTGGGCCACGCTGGACTACCTCGGGTGGCACGACGCGAAACGACCCGAGGATGCCTTCGTGGTCCTTGAGGTGGAGGACAAGCCGGTAGGCGTCATGGTGCGTGCCGCAAAGCGCTCGGGCGCCCGGCGCAAGTCGATGTGCAACTGGTGTCAGGACTTCCTGGTCACCACGGATGTCAGCATGTATGTGGCACGTCGAGCCGGTGCGCTTGGGCGCCGCGGCGACACGGTGGGGACCTTGATCTGCACGGACTTCGACTGCTCGCGCAACGTGCGACGAACCCCCAGCATCGAGGAAGTCGGCAGTGGCGACGCTGAAGAGAAAGCTCGCTTGATCGAGCGTCGCATCACCGGTCTGCGCGAGCGGTCGTCGCGGTTCGTCGTGAACCTGTTGGAGCAGGGCAGCTCACCAGGATGACGACTGCCTGAGCGTCTTGTCCTGTCACCGCAGTTCTTCGTCCAACGCAGCGGTAGGCCGTGCATCGCTGGGTGGGGTCCGGGGGCGTGCGGGCCACATGCTGGTGGAGCCGAACAGGACGATCAACGAGGGCACGAGCAGGGTGCGGATGACGAAGACGTCGATCAGGAGGCCGATGGCCATGGTGAAGGCGATTTCCTGGAAGGGCCAGAGCGGGATGAGGGCCACCAGCGCGAGGCTGCCGGCCAGCGCGATGCCGGCGGTCCGGATCGCGACGTTGGTGCGGGGGACGACGAGGAGAAGGGCATCTCTGAGCGAGCGATGTCGAGCTTCCTCCCACACCCGCCCCACGCTGAAGACGTTGTAGTCCGAGCCCAGGGCCAGGAGCAGCACCGCGGTGGCGAACGGCACGTAGAAGGTGATGCCGGTTCGCCCTGCGGTGTCCTGGAAGATCCAGGTCGATATTCCCAGGGCGGCGGCGACTCCGAGCATGCTCGTGAGCAGCAAGAAGAGGGGAGCGATGAGGGATCGCAGGAGCAAGACGAGGAGGACAAGGAGCACGAGGGGGGCCGCGATGGCGATGCGTAGAAAGTCGGCTCGGGTCTGTCGGACGAGCTCGGTCGCGATGGCGGTGTCTCCGACGAACGTGGCCTCCGTGTCGGCGAGTTCTGCCTCGGCGAGCATCATGGGGAGCTGTCGTTGAAGGTCTTGCATGATCGCCACGGCATTGGCGTCCAGCGGGTCGGCGTCGAGCACCAGCAGCAGCCGTGCGGCCTCGCCGGTCGGAGACAGGATCATCTCCCGTCCGCGGTTGGCGGGCAGCCCCTCCGGGCCTAGGACTCCGGCCACCCCTGGGACGTCGTCCATCTCCGTCGCTAGCTGTTCCAGTGCGTCCGTGCGCTGGGTGAGGTCCGGTCCTTCCACCAGGAGCACCGAGGGGGAGATGATTCCCTGGGCGAAGCCTTCCCCGGCCGCTGCCTGAGCCTGCTGGACGGGGTTCTCGGTGGGCAGCCCGTTGGCGAAGGACAGGTTCAGCGACATGTCTCGCACGGGTAAGGCCACGAAGACGAGCGCGGTGAGGCACGCCGCGGTCACCACGGCCGCAAGAGGGCGGCGAGTGATGTGTTCGATCATGCGGTGCCGACGCTCGGGCGGTGGGTCTTCGAGCCGGTTGGGCCAGAACACGAACCGGCCCAGAATGGCCAGGAGGGCCGGAGTGAGGGTGAGGGAGACGACCAGGCCCGTCAGGACGGTCAGCGCCAGACCGGGTCCGAAGGCACGGAAGAGACTGAGCTGTGCCACCAGCAACGAGGCGGTGCCGGCAGCCACCGTCAGCCCGGCCACCAGGATGACTTTGCTGTAGTCCGACGTCGCCGCGCGGGCCGCCTCCAGTCGGGGGAGCCCGGAGTGGAGCTGTCGGCGAAACCCATAGAGGTAGAACAGCGAGTAATCGGCCACGACCCCGATGAGGAGGGCCAAGATCAACGGCTCGAGCTCTCGCGGAACGGAGATGTCCACAAAGGTTTGCGCGATGCCCAGCAGTCGGGTCGCCACCAGGTAGGACAGGAGAGCGGTGGCGACCGTGACC
>JBASAN010000154.1:0-8092 GCA_049650625.1 Ornithinimicrobium sp. | reverse complement strand
TCATCACCATCCAGAGCAGGGCGATAAAGAGCAGGGAGAGTCCGGCTCCATTGGTAAAGCGGGTCAAGATCACCACGACCAGCACCGTGAGAGAGACGACAGCACCGACGACATTGATCGCTCGGCTGCGCAGCTTGGCCCGACGTTGGGGCATGCTGAGCTCCAAGCGCATCTGCTGGTTCCAATGTCGGATCATCCCGAGCTGGCTGAGCGTAAACGAGATGAACACCCCGACCAGGTACATCTGGATCAGCTCGGTCACCGTGGCCTGGTACACCAGTACCAGGGCGGCGGCACCCCCCGCGAGCAGCAGGATGCCGTTGGAGTAGGCCAGTCGGACCCCGCGGCTGAGCAGCACGCTGGGGAGGAACCCGTCGCGGGCGAGCCGGGAGGCCAGCACCGGAAAGCCGTTGAAGGCGGTGTTGGCCGCCACGATCAGCATCACGCCGGTGCAGATGGAGACGAGGAGGGCACCGAGACTCTCGGCGCCGAAGATGACCTTGGACAGCTGGCCGAGCACGGGGTCCTGGACGAAGTCCTCGCCGACCGGGTTGCCCTCGAAGCTCATCTGCTGCTGCGGGTCGATCGCCATCTGGATGCCCGTCTCGCGGGTCAGGAAGATGACACTGAGCAAGATGGTGATCGAGATGCTGGCCATCACGAGCAAGACCGTGGCCGCGTTCTGGCTCTTCGGACGTTGGAAGGCGGGCACGCCGTTCGCGACGCCCTGCACTCCGGTCAGGGCCACCGTGCCCGAGGCAAACGACCGCAACAGCAGCACCCCCAAACCCAGCGCGGTCAACGCTTCGAAGCCCTCCGCTGGCCTCAGCTCCAGCTGCGAGCTGGCGGCACGCCCCAAGGACCCGGTCACCCACTGGAACAACCCCACGGCGATCAGCGTGGCCATCGCCGTCAGGAAGGCGTAGACCGGGACCGCGAGCGCACGGCCGGACTCGCGGACTCCCCTGAGGTTGATCAGCGTCAACAGCACGATCAGTCCGGTGGCCGCAGCCGGCTCGTACCCCCGGAGGAACTCCAACGCGCTGGCAGCGTTCTGCACCCCGGCAGACACGGACACGGCCACGGTCAGGACGTAGTCGACCATCAACGCGGCGCCGACCCCCAACCCCGCGGTGGAGCCGAGGTTGACCGAGGCGACCTCGTAGTCGCCGCCGCCGCTGGGATAGGCGTGCACGTTCTGCCGGTAGGACGCAACGATGACCGCCATGACCACAGTGACCGCCAGCGTCACCTCCCAGGCGTTGAAGAACACTGCCGCCCCACCGGCCAGCGCCAAGGTCAGGACGATCTCGTCCGGGGCGTAGGCCACCGACGACAGGGCGTCGCTGGCGAACACCGGCATGCCCAGTCGTTTGGGCAGCAAGGTCTCGCTGAGGCGGTCGGTGCGCAGCGCGCGCCCGACGAAGACACGCGACAACAGCCGCCGCGAATGACCCATGGTGCTTGATTCTAGGAGTCGACTCCCTCATAGCGCCCAAGCACGCTAGCGTCGGGGTGTGCACTTCGTGATCATGGGCTGCGGTCGAGTGGGTTCGACCCTGGCCAGCAGCCTGCAGGCGCGCGGCCATGAAGTCGCCATCATCGACCGCGACGAGACGGCGTTCCGACGGTTGGCGAAAGACTTCACCGGCCATCGCATCAAGGGTGTGGGCTTCGACCGTGACGTGATGCGACGAGCCGGGGTGCCCGACGCCTACGCCTTCGCCGCGGTCAGTAGCGGCGACAACTCCAACATCATCGCGGCACGGGTGGCCCGCGAGACCTTCGGCGTCAAGCGGGTGGTCGCACGCATCTACGACCCGGGTCGGGCGGAGATCTTCGAGCGACTCGGCATACCCACCGTGGCCACGGTGCGCTGGGCCGCCGACCAGACGCTGCACCACGTGCTGCCCCAAGGGTCGACCCCGGACTACTTCGACCCGACCGGCAAGCTGGTGCTGGCCCAGGTGCACGTGCATCAGGGGTGGATCGGGCGCCGACTCAACGAGATCGAGGAGTTCGCGCAGTCCAGGGTGGCTTTCGTCACCCGACTCGGGGACGCTCAGCTGCCCACCACGCAGACCGTCTACCAGGAGGGTGACGAGGTGCACCTCATCACCGAACGTTCCACCCTGCCCGAGATCGAGCAGCGTCTCGACAACCCTCCCCCGCAGGACTGACGATGCCGGGATCGACCCTCCGCTACAGCGCCGTGCGCGCCAGCCTGCCTGCTACGAACGGGAGACTCTGATGCGTGTCGCCGTGATCGGTGCCGGAAGCGTGGGCCGTTCGATCGCCCGCGAGCTGATCCACAACAACCACGACGTGCTGCTGATCGACCGCGACGCGACACCGGAGGAAACGGCGCGAGTGGCGGCGGCCGACTGGATCGTGGGCGACGCGTGCGAGCTCAGCACTTTGGCCGAGGCCGACCTGGAGAGTTACGACCACGTGGTCTGCGCCAGTGGGGACGACAAAGTGAACTTGGTGGTCTCATTCCTGGCCAAGACCGAGTTCGCGGTCTCACGGACCGTGGCCCGGGTGAACAACCCGCGCAACGAGTGGCTCTTCACTGACGCCTGGGGCGTCGACGTCGCCGTGTCCACCCCCAGGCTGATGACTGCCCTCGTCGAGGAGGCCGTGGCGGTGGGTGACCTGGTCCGGCTCTTCGAGTTCCAGCAGGGCAGCGTGCAGATGGTCGAGCTCACGATGCCGGACTCCAGTCCCTATGTCGGGCGACGCGTCGGAGATGTCCCGATGCCACCCGACACCTCGATGATCGCCATCCTGCGCGACGGCCGTGTGCTCATGCCCCTGCCGGACGAGCAACTCGAGGTCAACGACGAGGCGATCTTCATGTGTCCCCCAGAGGCTGAGGAAGAGCTCGCATTCACCCTCAACCCTGACGCCCAGCGACGCACGAGCGAGGACGCGGACGACAACGGTTAGCTAACGGGCGCTGTCTCCGGGATCCGGGGACTCATCGTCGTCCTGCGGGGAGCCGACGACGTCCTGGAGCGGCGTCGAGCCGGTGTTGAGCATGACCCCCATGATCAGGATGGCTACCAGGTAGGCAGGCCACCCGAGAGCGATTTTGGCGACCCCCAGCCACACCACTTCACCGGCGAGGTAGAGCGGGAGCATCAGCGCAACGCGCAGCGCGAAGAGTCCGACCAGCACCCAGGTCAGCCGACTACACACCCGCACCAGTGGACGGTCGCTACGCCAGCCGGTCGGGTCTTTGGCGTAGTTCGGATCGGCCGCCGCTACCAGGAAGCCGATGATCGGCCACCGCCCGATGATGGACACCACGGCCAGCACCCCGTAGGCCCCGCTGAACAAGATCCCCGGCAGGAAGGCGTCCTCGGCCTGACCGCTGCGCAGAGCGAAGAAGGCGGCGATCGCGATCCCGGCCAAGGAGGACAGGACGTAACGTACCGATCCTCCGATGTACATCCGCACCCCCAGCAGGATGAACGTCACGCCGACCGCGCACAGCACCGCCAGGCGCACGTCGTCGCGGACGACGTACATCACCACGAAGGCGACGGTCGGCACCGCGGTCTCGATCGATCCGTACCACCCCCCCAGCAGCTCGGCCAGGCGCGCCTTGATGACGGTCTCGACGGTCTTCTCCGCTTCCACCTCCGCTGGCGCCTCGGGTGCCTCAGCCACGGTGCGGTAGGAGGTCGTAGGAAGGGTTGTACATCACCAGGCGGTCGTTGCCACCATTGCAGGCCACTCGTCCCTGCACCGTCAGGTAGGTCCCCGGCTCGATGCCGACGATGGATCGGCGACCGAGCCAGATGAGTTCCAAGATGCCGCTACCGTCGTACAGCTCGACCCGCACCTCGGGGCGCTGCGACTTCGGCGGCACGGCCACACTGTGCACCGTCCCGGTGATGGTGGCGTGCTCGCGGCGGCTCAGCGAGCGGATCGTCACACAGCCGGGGCGGGCGCACTCGGCCGCGATCTCCTCGGCCTCGACGTCACCCTGGCTGCGCAGCAGGCCACTCATCAACGTCGTCAGAGCACTCACGACGACGCCATCCCGTCGGGGTCGTCCGAGGGGCTGAGGCCACCTGCTGCAGGAGCAGCCTTGGGGGCTGTCAACGCCAGGAGCTCACGAGGAGGCCTGGGCTCGTCACCGCGATCGACGATGATCTGGCGCACAAAACCCAACATCGCCCGCGCCTGCTGCTCCTCGACCGCCGCCGGTCCGTGCAGGACAGCACGCAGGAACCACTTGGGCCCGTCAATCCCGACGAAGCGTGCTGGTTGGAAGACAGTGTCCCCGCTGGGGGTGCGACTGGGCAGACGAGTATGCAGCTCGGTGCCCATGATGCCCTGCTGCTCGGTGACGCTGCCTCCGGCCTGCTTGATGGCAGCGACGATCTCGCCGCGGATGTCGTCCCAGATGCCGCTGGACCGGGGTGCGGCGAAGACCTGGATCTGGACCTTGCTGTCGCCGAAACCACAGGTCACTCCCACGACCCGGCGGGTGTCCTGCTCGACGTCGAACCGCAGCTCCATGGAGACGCCGGGCAGTGATAGCGCTCCGCAGTCGATTCGGTCCTGCGCGTCCGGCCGCTCGGAGACATCGAACGGACCGTCCACGACCCGGTCCCAGTCGCGGTCGACCCCGGGCTCACCTTCGGGTTCCACCGTGGTGGCCTCGGGGGGGTCCTCCTCGTCACTGCGTCGGGTCGAGCGCTTGCTGAACAGTCCCACAGGCGTGTCTCAGTCCTTGATCTGGTCGGTTGGCGAGCTGGGGTGCTCGGCCATGGTCGGGCCGGCAGGTGCAAGCGTGCTGGCCCCGAACCCGCCGGTGGAGCCGAAGCCCCGCTCGCCCCGGGCGCTGCCCGGAAGTTGCTCGACCTGGGTGAAGGCGATTGCGTGGATCGGGTGCAGCACCAGTTGGGCGATGCGGTCACCGACGTTCACCTCGAAGGCTGCGGTGCTGTCCGTATTGAGAAGGGTCACCCGGATCTCACCGCGGTAGCCGGCGTCGATGGTGCCCGGGGCGTTCAGCACCGTGATGCCGTGGCGGGCAGCGAGACCGGAGCGAGGCAGGACGTAGGCCGCGAAACCCTGTGGAAGGGCCAGCGCGACGCCGGTGCCGACGGTGACCCGTTGGCCGGGCGCGATGGAGCAAGACGTCTCTGCCCGCAGGTCGACGCCGGCGTCTCCGGGATGGGCTGGTGCAGGCAACGGGGCCTGGGCCGCCGCACCACTGACCCGGACCAGCACTGGGACGACAGGTGTGCTCATCGCTGCGCCGGGCTCAGGCCGCGCACTCGCTGCAGATCAGCAATCCGTTGGACTCGGTGGCCAGCTGGCTGCGGTGATGCACCAGGAAGCATTTGGAGCACGTGAACTCATCGAACTGGCGGGGCAGGACCCGGACGGAGAGCTCTTCGCCGGACAGATCCGCCCCCGGGAGCTCGAACCCCTCGGCGTGCTCGGTCTCGTCCACATCGACAGCGCTGGCGGACTTGTTCGCGCGGCGGGCCTTCAACTCCTCCAGGGAGTCCTCGTTGACATCGTCTTCAGACTTGCGTGGTGCGTCGTAGTCGGTTGCCATGACAGCGTCCGATCCTCCCTGAGTTGTTTCATTCGCCCGGCCTGGTTAGCCGAATGCGGAGCATGTGCCTGTGAACGCTGAGCGGGCCGCTTTTGTGCCCGGCTGCTGTTTGCGATTTCAGGGTGCGCGGGGATTGTGCCGCATACCGACCCGGTTTGGCGAGCCGGGCCGCGACGCCGTGCTGTCGCCGTGGCCGGCCGTCATCACGACGGGGAGGTGGCGAGGCGTTCTGCGCACCCTGACGAGCGCACCCTAGCCCTCTGCGTCGGCCAATGCCTGCCGCACCGCCGCGAGCAGGTCCCCGTGGACGCCAGGGGCCGCCGCCACGATCATCTGCCGCGAGGGTGGCCCCTGGGCCCCTGTGACCAAGGCGCCGGCCTCCGTCGCCACGAGCATTCCTGCTGCCATGTCCCAGGGCTCCAACCCGCGCTCGTAGTAGCCGTTGAGCCGGCCGCAAGCCACGGCACACAGGTCCAGCGACGCGGCTCCCATTCGGCGTAGGTCGCGAATTTGAGGCAACAGCGCCGTGACCACCCGTCCCTGCACGCCGCGCAGCTCGGTGTCGTAGCTGAATCCGGTGCCGACGAGCGCACGTGCGAGGGACTCTGGCTCCGGGACGGTCAAGGTGCGTGGGCGCGGATAGGTCGAAGCTCCAGCCGCGGCCAGGGTTGCGCCTCCGCCGAGGTGAGCCGCGAAGATCTCGTCGACCCCCGGGTTGAACACCGCGCCGGCAACGGGCGTCCAGGCCCCAGCCACGGTGGGATCCCCGACGACCACCGCGACCGAGACGGCATAGGCGGGAAGGTCGTAGAGATAGTTCACGGTCCCGTCGATCGGGTCCAAGACCCAGGTCAGCCCGGTCGTGCCTTCGCTCAGACCGCCCTCTTCACCCAACACCGCGTCCTGGGGTCGCTCGGCCGCGATCGAGGCCCGCAACATCTCCTCGCACCGGGTGTCCATGATGGTCACCACGTCCAACGCGCTGGCCTTGGTCTTGCGCACGTCGACGTGGTCGGGTCGCTCGTCGCGGACGAACCGCCCCGCCTCGATCGCCAGCTCCACGGCAAGCTCCCGCAGGTCCTCCCGCATGGCCTCGTCGGGAAGACGGTCATTGGACACGCCGCCCGCCATCACCTCAGTCCTGCCCACAACACGCCGGCTTGTCCATCCGCAGGTTGGGGCAGCACCCAGGGCGACAGACCACCGGCCGGGGCGTCGGGTCTGGCCACGCCGGCTGCGCCGGAGCCTCCTGACGGGCCAGGGAGGCCCGTTCCACCACGAGGTCGACGAGCCCGCTGACGAACTGCGTGTCGATCCCTACGGTCGGCACCCGGGTCATCTGCAGACCGAGCTCGTCCGAGGTCTCGCGGGCTTCAGTGTCGAGGTCGAAGACCACTTCCATGTGGTCGGAGACGAATCCGATCGGGGCCAACACCACCCGCGAGATGCCTTCGGCGTGCAGGGCGCGCAAGTGGTCGTTCACGTCGGGCTCCAACCAGGGCTGCGACGGCGAACCGGACCGCGAGCAGTAGGCCAGATCGGCCTGCACCTGCTGGTCCAGTGTGGCGGACACCTCGTCGGCGATCGCGTTGGTCAACTGCTGATGCTGCGCGCTGTAGAGGTTGCCCTCCTCATCCCCCGGTCCCGACGTGTCGTCCATGGGGTCGGGGATCGAGTGCGTGACACAGACGATGCGTGGCAAGGGCAAGGAGGGATCGGCTTCGTGCATCTCCCGGACCGCGTCTGTGACCAGACGGACGTTGGCCGAGGCGAACCCCGGGTGGTTCCAGTACGGCCGGATCTTGTCCACCGACAGCGCTATCCCCTCGTCGCTGAGCGTTCCCAGAGCGGTGGCCAGATCCTCGCGGTACTGCCGGCAGGAGGAGTAGCACGAGTAGGCACTGGTGGTGACGACCACGACGTTGCGTATGCCGGTGCGATGAGCGTCGCGAAGCGTGTCCGTGATGAAGGGCTCGGAGTTGCGGTTGCCCCATAGCAGGGGAATGCTCAGTTCGCGACGGCTCAGCTCAGCGCGCAGGTGCTCGAGCAAGGCTCGGTTCTGGTCGTTGATCGGGCTCTTCCCGCCGAAATGATGGTAGTGCTCGGCCACCTCGGCCAGTCGCTCGTCGGGGATTCCGCGTCCTCCCGTGACTCGCCGCAGGAAGGGCATGACCTCCTCGGGGGCCTCGGGGCCGCCGAAGGACAGCAGCACGATGGCGTCGTAGGGAAGCAGCTCGTGATCGGGCTCGGGTGCAGCCTGGTCGGCGGCCTCGGGCGAGGGGGTCACGGCGTCGAGGGGATCGACGGACTCGTCGTCGGCGGGCTCGGCCAGCGGCTGGTTCATGAGTGATCTCCTGTGCGCAGTGCGGTTGGGGCGTTGAGGTCGAGCAGGACCGCCACGATACGAATGACGAAGACCAGGATGACGGATGACCAGACCACCCAGGTAGCCAGGTAGCCCGCATTGAAGGCGAGGACCACGCTGCTGGCTCCGATCAGGGCGGGGAT
>JBASAN010000153.1:0-9088 GCA_049650625.1 Ornithinimicrobium sp. | reverse complement strand
GGGCAGATCAACCTGCGCGGCGTCGTCGGTGAACGCTTCTGCGTGCGCAACTCCGGCGCCACCGCCGTCGTCGAGGGAGTAGGTGACCACGCTCTGGAGTACATGACCGGCGGCACGGCGCTGATCTTGGGGCGCACCGGTCGCAACGTCGGTGCCGGTATGTCGGGTGGCACCGCCTACGTGCTGGACCTGGAACATCGACGGATCAACCCGCTGGCCAGCAAGAACGGCGACCTGGTGTTGAAGGATGTCGAAGCGGACAGCGAGGACGCACAGCGCATCGAGACCCTGCTGCGCGAGCACATCGAACTCACCGGTTCCACCGTCGCCCGGGCCGTGCTGGACAGCGATCCCGACTGGCCGAACCGGTTCACCGTCATCACCCCGCGGCAGTACGCCAGCGTCCTGCGCATCCGCCAGGACGTCATCGACGCTGGTGACGACCCCGACGGCCCCCACGCATGGCAACTCATCCTGGAGGACGCACATGGCTGACCCCAAAGGCTTCTTGAAGAACCGCTACCGCGAGGGGCAACCCTCCCGGCCGGTTCCCGTCCGGATCATGGACTGGAAGGAGGTGCACACCGCCCAGGACGACGCGGTGCTGCGCCGCCAAGCCGGCCGGTGCATGGACTGCGGCATCCCGTTCTGCCACCAGGGCTGCCCCCTGGGCAACCTGATCCCGGAATGGAACGACCTCGCGCGGCGCGGGAACTATCGCGAGGCCATCGAACGGCTCCACGCGACGAACAACTTCCCGGAGTTCACCGGGCGGCTGTGTCCGGCTCCCTGCGAAACGTCCTGTGTGTTGAGCATCAGCCAGCCGGCCGTCACGATCAAGCAGGTCGAGGTCTCGATCATCGACCGCGCGTTCGACAACGGTCTGGTGACCCCGCACGAGCCGGAGTGGCTCTCGGGCAAGACCGTGGCCGTCGTGGGGTCCGGACCTGCCGGGCTGGCCGCCGCACAGCAGCTGAGCCGAGCCGGTCACACCGTTCTCGTCTACGAGCGGGACGACGCCGTGGGTGGTCTGCTGCGTTACGGGATCCCCGAGTTCAAGATGGAGAAGGCGGTGTTGGACCGCCGTCTGGTGCAGCTGCGCGGTGAAGGCATCCGCTTCCGGACCAACGTCACGATCGGCGGCGACGGACCGGACGACTTCTCACTCACCGAGTTGGCAAGCCGTTTCGACGCGGTCGTGATGGCGACAGGCGCCACCACACCCCGCGCGCTCCCCATACCGGGCTCGGACCTGGCCGGGGTCTATCCCGCCATGGACTACCTCGTGCCCGCCAACCGTGAGGCCCTCGGCAGCGAGCGTGGCATCTCGGCCGAGGGCAAGCACGTGGTGATCGTCGGCGGCGGGGACACCGGAGCCGACTGCTACGGCACGGCGATCCGGCAGGGCGCGGCCTCCGTCACCCAGCTGGACATCCGTCCGCAGCCGTCGGAGAGCCGCTCGGAAGACCACCCATGGCCGATGTATCCGTTGATCCACCGGGTCGGCGACTCCCATGAGGAGGGCGGCGAAAGGATCTTCGGGGTCAACACCATCGAAGCGTTGGCCAGCGACGACGGTGTGGTCTCGCAGATCAAGATCGTCAACGGCAGCCGGACCAACGGGCGTTTCGACGCCGAAGCCGGGACCGAGCGATCGATTCCGGCCGACCTGGTCCTCATCGCGCTCGGTTTCACCGGACCCGACGAGGTGGCGGCCGGAGCGGACGGGCTGCCCCGGTCAGAACGTGGCTCCTTCGACCGTGATGACGCCTATGCGGTTCCCGGGCATCCGGGGATCTTCGTGGCCGGGGACGCGGGCCGTGGCCAGTCGTTGATCGTGTGGGCGATCGCCGAAGGTCGGGCGTGTGCATCCTCGGTCGACGCCTACCTCACGGGTGGCGCCTCGACCCTGCCCTTCCCGGTGCAGGCCACCGACGCTCCCCTGATGGTGTAGCCACAGCGGCAAGTCCGGCCGTGCCGGTCAAGGGCCCGGGCGGAGATTAGGCTGGCCACCATGCGAGCAGCCTCTTTGTCCAACGACCCGTACGGCGTGCTGTGGACCAGCGACAGCCTCGTCCTGCGGCAGTGCAGCGTCTCGTCGATGGACAACAACGTCTACCTCCTGACCTGTCGTCGCACCGGCGAGCAGCTTCTGGTCGACGCCGCCGACGACCTCGACCGGATCGACCGTCTCCTCGAGCACGGCACCGCCGACCACGACGCCGTGTCGATGTCCTCGATCGTGACCACCCACCGTCACTGGGACCACCACCGCGCCCTGCCCGGGGCTCAAGAGCGCACCGGCGCCCGGACGTTGGCCGGATCCGAGGACGCTGACCACCTCCCGGTGCCGGTGGACGTGCGGCTGGCCCACGGTGACGTCATCGCCGTCGGGGATGTCGAGGTCGTGGTCCTCGCGCTGCGCGGACATACTCCCGGTTCGGTTGCTCTAGCCCTTCCGGGAGGGGACCGCGACGACACCACACTGCTGGTCACCGGGGACAGCCTCTTCCCCGGCGGCCCCGGCAAGACGGAGTCAGCAGCCGACTTCACCTCCCTCGTCGACGATCTGGGGGATCGGGTCTTCGGCGTGTATGCCGACTCGACCATCGTGTTGCCAGGACACGGTGACGGGACGACGCTGGGCACCGAGCGCCCGCAGTTGCAGGACTGGCGCCAGCGCGGATGGTGAGGGGGCTTGCGGTCCCGCCTGTTGCACTCGTGCTGGCGGCCGTGGTCTCCGTGCAGTTCGGGGGAGCCTTAGCGGTCCTCCTGCTTCCGCTGATCGGGGTCATCGGGTCGGTGGCCCTGAGACTGGGCTTCTCGGCCGTCATCCTGGCTTTCGCGGTCCGACCGGCCCTTCGTGGTCGCAGCCGAGCCGACTGGATGGTCGTCGCCACCTTCGCAGTCTCGCTGACCACGATGAACCTGGCCTTCTACGGCTCATTGACCCGCTTGCCCATCGGGGTCGCGGTGACCATCGAGTTCCTGGGACCACTGACGCTGGCCGCCGTCATGTCCCGGCGGATCGCCGACATCGCTGCTGTGCTTGCAGCGCTGGGGGGCGTGGTGCTGATCGCAGAGATCTTCAGCACGTCCTGGGCTGAGATCGACCTCGTCGGAGTCGGTCTCGCGCTGTTGGCCGGTGCGTGCTGGGCGGCGTACATCGTCACCAGTGGCAAGACGGGCGCCCGGTTCTCCGGGCTGGACGGCATCGCGATCTGTCTGATGATCGGAGCCGCGCTGATGGTTCCGCTGGCCACCGTGGTCGTGGGTGTTGGTGTGGGTTCGGGAGGCAGTGATGGACTCGGGGCGCTCGGCTCGGCGATGCTCAACCCGACGGTCCTGTCGCTGGGCCTGGCCGTCGCACTGTTGTCCTCTGCCGTGCCCTACTCGCTGGAGCTTCTCGCCCTGCGCCACCTCAGCGCCGGGGTCTTCGGGGTGCTTCTCAGCCTCGAGCCCGCCGTGGCCGCACTCGCCGGCCTCCTGCTGTTGAGCCAACGCCTGGATCCGACGCAGCTCGTGGGTATGGCGCTGGTGGTCTCGGCCAGCATCGTGGTGCTGGGACGGCCGCGCTCCATCCCGCCGACCACGGCGTCTCCGTAGAGCTCGCTGCGCACTGGCCAGCGGCTACGCGCCGGGCTCGCTCCCACCGTGGCTTCGTCGGGCGTCCGAGGCTCGAACTTCAACCGCGTCATCCTTATGGTCCTCGTTCACGCGATGACCCTTCTCATCGCGGACCTTGGAACCCCCGTCGTGCTCCGACCTCTCGGGGTGGTCATGGTGATGCTGCCGGATCGACAACTGGGTGAGATCCATCCCCTTGGTCTCAATGCCTTCGCTGGCGTCGTGCCGCGTCTTCAGCAGGCTTGCGACGGTGGTGACGCCGAGGATGACGACGATCATGACCAGCGATAGCCAGATCGGCACATCCGGGATGGACTCGATGTGCTCTCCGCCGTTGAGGAAGGGGAGGGTGTTCTCGTGGAGGGCGTGCATGATCAGCTTGACCCCGATCACGGCGAGGAGCACCGCCAGACCGAGCCCGAGATACACGAGCCTCTTCAGCAGGTCCCCGATCAGGAAGTACAGCTGCCGCAGACCCATCAACGCGAAGATGTTGGCCATCAGCACCAGATAGGGCTCGCGGGTGAGCCCGAAGATCGCCGGGATGGAGTCCAACGCGAACAAGAGGTCCGTCGTGCCCAACGCGATGATCACGATGAGCATCGGAGTCACGACCTTCTTGCCGTTCTCGACCGTCCGCAGCTTGGTCCCGGCGTCCCAGGACTTGGTGGCGGGAAACCGCTTCTCCACCCACCGCAGCAGCGCGTTCTCGTCGAACTCGTCGTCCTCGGACTCATGGTTCATGTTCTCGCGAGCCAGCTTGACCGCGGTGTAGATCAAGAAGGCGCCGAAGAGATAGAAGACCCAGGACCACTGGTTGATCGCCGCGGCACCCACGCCGATGAAGATGCCTCGCAGCACCAGGGCGATGATGATCCCGATCATCAACGCTCGCTGCTGGAGCTCTCGGGGCACCCCGAACTTGGCCATGATGATGATGAAGACGAAGAGGTTGTCGATACTCAACGAGTACTCCGTGAGCCACCCGGCGTAGAACTCCCCCGCGAACTGCCCCCCGGCGAAGATCCACACCCCCAGCCCGAACAGCAGGGCGAGACCGATGTACACCGTGAGCGCCGTGCCCGTCTCGCGCTTGCTGGGCTCGTGAGGCCGGCGACCGAGCACCAACACATCGAAGACCAGGACGACGCAGACCACGGTCAGACTGGCGATCCACAACCATTGCGGGACGTTCATTCGGGCCTTCCGCGGAGAACGACGGGGAGACACCGTCGCGAGATCACAACGGGGGCGTGTTTCGCGCCTCGGTCAGTATGACGGGTGCCCGACCGTGCCGTGAGCCACGGGTGGCTAGCCGGTGGCTTCCCTCATCTGACGTAGCTCCTTCTTCAGGTCCGACACCTCGTCGCGCAGGCGCGCCGCCAGCTCGAAGCGAAGGTCGGTGGCCGCCTGGTGCATCTGGGTGGTGAGCTCATGGATGAGGTTGGACAGCTCCGCCTCCGGCAGCTCCTCACCACGACGCGTCGCGCCCGCCACGGCGGCATCGGCTGCCACCGTCCCCTGACCCGGACCGCTTCGCCGCCCTCGCGACTGGGTGCGCCCACTTCCCATGAGGGCCTGCGTGTCGGCGTCTTCGCGCTCCAGCAGGTCGGTGATGTCGGCGATGCGCTTGCGAAGGGGAGTCGGGTCCAGCCCGTGCTCGGTGTTGTAGGCGACCTGCTTCTCCCGACGTCGATTGGTCTCATCGATGGCCTGTTGCATGGACGGAGTCACCTTGTCGCCGTACATGTGCACCTGGCCCGAGACGTTACGGGCGGCACGCCCGATCGTCTGGATCAGCGAGCGAGCCGACCGCAGGAAGCCTTCCTTGTCGGCGTCGAGAATGCTGACCAGGGACACCTCGGGCAGGTCCAAACCTTCGCGGAGTAGGTTGATCCCCACCAGGACGTCGTACTCCCCCATCCGTAGCTCACGCAACAGCTCGACCCGGCGCAGGGTGTCGACCTCGGAGTGCAGGTAGCGCACGCGCACCCCCTTGTCGAGCAGATAGTCGGTCAGGTCCTCGGCCATCTTCTTGGTCAACGTGGTGACCAAGACGCGCTCGTTGACCTCCGTCCGCAGCGCGATCTCGTGCAACAGGTCGTCGATCTGCCCCTTGGTGGGTTTCAGCACGATCTCCGGGTCGATCAAACCGGTGGGTCGGATGATCTGCTCCACGACCGTGCCCGACTTCGCCACCTCGTAGTCCCCCGGGGTCGCCGAGAGATAGACCGTCTGCCCCATCCGCTCGAGGAACTCCTCCCACTTCAAGGGGCGATTGTCCATCGCGCTGGGGAGCCGGAAGCCGTGCTCGACCAACGTCCGCTTGCGCGACATGTCGCCTTCGTACATCGCCCCGATCTGCGGGACCGTCACGTGTGACTCGTCGATGACGAGCATGAAGTCCTCGGGGAAGTAGTCGATCAGGCAGTTCGGCGCTGATCCTTGCCCCCGTCCGTCGATGTGACGCGAGTAGTTCTCGATGCCCGAGCACGACCCGACCTGGCGCATCATCTCGATGTCGTAGGTGGTCCGCATCCGCAGTCGCTGCGCCTCCAGCAGCTTGCCCTCACGCTCGAACTGGTTGAGCTGCTCTCCCAGCTCGGTCTCGATGCTGTCGATGGCGCGCTCCATCCGCTCCGGGCCGGCGACGTAGTGCGAGGCCGGGAAGACGTACATCTCCGTCTCCTCGTGCACCACCTCGCCGGTCAGCGGATGCAACGTGTAGATCCGCTCGATCTCGTCACCGAACAGCTCGACCCGCACGGCCAGCTCTTCGTACTGCGGAATGATCTCGACCGTGTCCCCGCGCACCCGAAACGTCCCGCGGGTGAACGCCATGTCGTTGCGGGTGTACTGCATCTGCACGAAGCGCAGCAGGAGCTCATCGCGGTTGATCTGCTCCCCCACGCGCAGACGAACCATCCGGTCGACATACTCCTGGGGCGTGCCCAAGCCGTAGATGCAGGACACGGAAGCGACCACCACGACGTCACGGCGGGTGAGCAACGAGTTCGTGGCGGAGTGACGCAACCGTTCGACCTCGTCGTTCACCGAGGAGTCCTTCTCGATGTAGGTGTCCGACTGCGGCACGTACGCCTCGGGCTGGTAGTAGTCGTAGTAGGACACGAAGTACTCGACCGCGTTGTGGGGCAACAGCTCCCGGAACTCGTTCGCGAGTTGCGCCGCCAGCGTCTTGTTCGGCGCCATCACCAGGGTCGGGCGCTGCACCTGCTCGATCAGCCACGCGGTGGTCGCCGACTTGCCGGTCCCGGTGGCTCCCATGAGGACGACATCCTGGTCACCCTGGTTGATCCGCGTAGCGAGCTCGGCGATGGCTTTCGGCTGGTCTCCACTGGGCGAGAACTCGGCTTCGACACGGATAGGCGCCACGGTGCGCTGCAGATCGGTGATGGGACGCATATGGCAACGGTAGTGCCCGCCACCGACAAACCTGCCACGAGGCCAAAGTCGACGGATAGACGGAATCGTGGCACTGTAGTTGGTTGGAACAGCCAGGCGTCGTCGCCTGTGCGGCCTCCCGGGGGACCGGTCGTAGGCCAGGCGAAGGATGCACAAGCAGACCGATGATCGATATTGAGGAGAACTATGAGCAACTCGGTGGTTGAAGAAACACCGCCCGTCAAAGGTGATGAGGTGTCCCCGTCCCTCGCGCCACGCGTGTTCTACCCGGCCGCGGCCATCGTCTTGACCGTGGTGGCCCTGGCCATCGTCATGCCGGCGCGGATGTCCGGCTGGCTGGGCACAGCCAGTGACACCGTGGTCGGCGGTGTGGGCTGGTACTACGTCTTGATCACCTTCGGCTTCGTGGTCTTCTGCGGTTGGCTGGCGTTCTCCCGGTTCGGTGACATCAAGCTCGGCAAGGACGACGACGATCCTGAGTTCGGCATGGTCTCCTGGTTCGCGATGCTCTTCAGCGCGGGCATGGGCATCGGTCTCATGTTCTGGGGTGTCGCCGAGCCGCTCAACCACTTCGACAACCCTCCCCCCGGCACCGAAGGGTCCCCGGGGGAGCTGGCCACCGCCTCGATGGGCCGGACGTTCCTGCACTGGGGCGTTCACGCATGGGCCATCTACGTCGTCGTCGGCCTCTCCGTGGCCTACGCCGTCCACCGTCGCGGTCTCCCCGTCTCGGTGCGCTGGGCGCTGGAGCCGCTCTTCGGTGACCGCGTCAAGGGTGTTCTGGGGGATGTGATCGATGTTGTTGCCATCGTCGGGACCCTCTTCGGCGTGGCGACCTCACTCGGCTTCGGCGTCAGCCAGGTGGGCGCCGGCATCGAGTTCATGGGCTGGGGCACCAACTCGCCCTGGCTGCAGGTGGGTCTGATCGCGGGCATCACGGTGATCGCCACCGCGTCCGTGGCATCGGGACTGGGCACAGGCATCAAGTGGTTGTCCAACATCAACCTCGGTCTGGCCGGATTCCTGCTGCTCTTCGTCATCATCGCCGGTCCCACCCTGTTCCTCTTCCGTGAAAGCGTCACGGCTACCGGGTACTACCTGCAGAACTTCTTGCGTATGTCGTTCGAGACGCTGCCCTACCAGGGGGACGACGGTGAGACCTGGCTGGGTAACTGGACGACGTACTACTGGGGTTGGTGGATCAGCTGGTCACCTTTCGTCGGGATCTTCATTGCCCGGATCTCCCGTGGACGCACCGTTCGTGAGTTCATCGGGGGGGTGCTGTTGGTGCCCACCATGCTGACGATGCTCTGGTTCGTCGCCTTGGGCGGCACCGCGCTCTACCGCGAGGTCATGGGAGACGGAGGCCTGATCGACCCCAACAACGGAGTGTCTACCGACACGGCGCTCTTCCAGATGTTGGAGAACCTCCCGGGTGGCCCGGTCCTGTCCGGCCTGGCGCTGCTGATGATCGTGGTCTTCTTCGTCACCAGTTCGGACTCCGGATCGTTCGTGGTCGACATGATTGCCACCGGAGGAAGTCCGAACCCACCCATGTGGAGCCGCGTCTTCTGGGCGGTCCTCGAGGGGGCCATCGCGGCGGCACTGATCATTGCCGGAACGGCCGGAGACGACCCGCAAGGCGGCTTGGCAGCCCTACAGACCATGGCCATCCTGGTCGCAGCCCCGTTCACCCTGGTGATGATCTTGTCGTGCGTCGCGCTGGTCAAGGCGTTGCGGGAGGAGCACATCGAGAAGCTCCGCCTCGAGCAGCAGGTGCTCCGCCGCGAGATCGCGCTCGAGACCGCCGAGGCCATGCGCTCAGGCGAGTTCGAGATGGCGAGTGCCGACGCAGAGCCGGCACGGCGCAAGCGCTTCGGGCGCAAGTCAGAGAGTTAGTTCTCGCGCCAACGGGCTTCTCGTAGGCTCCGCACATACCGATGCCCCTGAGACGACCACTCGGTCGTCTCCGGGGCATCCGTATGTGGGCCCGGTGAGAGCAGAAAGCCACTGCTCCTGCCTCTCTACGCCGCCACGT
>JBASAN010000152.1:0-5326 GCA_049650625.1 Ornithinimicrobium sp. | reverse complement strand
GGTCAGGCTCTGCTCGCGCCCAAGGCCATCGACGGACCGGAGTATCCGGCTTCGATGGTTGACATGGTGCGGAGGAAGAAGCATCGGAAGGCGTTGACGCTCATCCGGTTTCGCAGCCATCGGCATCGGTCCAGCCCCGCCAGCATCAACAGCGAGGATGCAGGGAACTGCTGCCGGGTGAGCAGGGCGATCCTGGTGCCGCCGTCCGGGCGACGCCGAATGGCCAGGTATCCGTCCTCGCAGACCTTGCCGGTGGTCGGACCGTGCACGGTGCGGATCCACGCGCGGTGTTCGTCCGGCCGGTAGTCCATGCGCTCCAGGCTGTAGACGAGGTTGTGCTTGGCCATGTACGCCGAGTGACTGGGTTGGGCGAGCACCGCCATCCGTTCGATCTGCAGGCGAGGCCTTCCCCACCGGTCACGCTGGACGACCTCGGTGCTTCGGTTGCGGACCGCCCGGAACATGGCGCCGACGGAGGCGATGTCGATCTCCTGCACGAACCGGTCGTACGGCGCGTCGATGTTGCCGGTGGCGTGGAACGACACGCTGCCGGGACTGTAGACCCACCGCACACCGTCATCGTTGGGACGCACGGCTTCGAGCTCTCGTTGGGCCACGATCAGCTCGGAGACGTCGAACTCGTAGCCAGGCTCGCGATAGGCCTGCAGGTCGGCGTCGGGGGCATCGACCCACGCCGCGGAGCAGCGGCTGGACGCAATCGTGATGTCGGACATGGTGTCGATCCTTGGTGGCCATAGGCGAGGGGTGACAGACCCTGAGAACACCGAGATCGCTGTCTGATACATCACGAAGAGGCCGGACCTTCGCGGTGCGAAGATCCGGCCTCTCGAGGGTAGTAGCTGCAGGTCAGCCGTTCAGCAGACCCTGCTCGTTCAGCCAGTCCTCGGCCACCTGATCGGGCTGACCGAGGTTGACCGAGACCTCTTCGTTGAGCTTGGTCATCTCCTCGTCGGTCAGCGCCTCCGAAATGGGGTCGAAGAGCGCGTCCAGTTCGTCGCCGTACTCGTCGTACACCTCGGACCGGAAGACGGGGCTGGGGTTGTACAGCGGGAAGAATCCTTCGTCGTCCTCCAGGACCGTCAGATCCAGACCGGAGATACGGCCGTCGGTGGTGAAGACCTCCCCGAAGTTGCAGGGGTCACGCTGGTCGGCCTGGGTGTAGACCAGCGCCGTGTCCAGCACAGCGATGTTGTCTCCGGGGAACTCAAAGCCATAGGCCTCCTCCATTCCCGGCAGGCCGTCGTCTCGCGAGGAGAACTCGCTCTCCACACACAGGGTGGCGGCGGACGGGTCCTCTTCGATCAAGGTCCCGAGGTCGCTGATCTTGGTCGGGTTGCCGAGATCATCGGCCGCTTCGCTGGGGAAGGCGATGCCGTAGGTGTTGTTGAAGTTCGCCGGCTGCAACCAGACGAGGTCGTTCTCCTCCAGGTCGCGATCGCGCACGACCTCGTACTGCTCGATCCGGTCGGGGATGGGGTCCGTCTCCTTGAAGAAGGAGATCCACGCCGTCCCGTTGTACTCCCAGTACATGTCGATCTCACCCGAGGTCAATGCCGCCCGGGTCACGTCCGTGCCCCCGGTGTTGATCTGGTCGGTCACGTCGGCGCCAGCGTCCTCCAGGGCAGCGATGGCAATGTTCCCCAGGATCAGTTGCTCGTCGAAGTCCTTGGAGCCGACGGTGATCGCAGCCCCGTCGAGGCCGCTGCTCTCCTCAGAGTCACCGCCTCCGCTGGAGCTGTCGTCGCTGCCGCAGGCTGCCAGCATCATGGTCACGCTCAGACTCGTGCCGAGCGCCAGTTTCAAGCTGTTCTTCATCGGTTTCCTTTCGTTGTACACACGGGTGTGCGCTGTGTGTGGGGTCACAGTCCCTTGGGCGAAGCGAGCCGGCCCAGGACCGAGGCCAGGTAGTCGACCGTCAGCGCCAATGAGGCGACCAGGACCACTCCGGTGATGAGGATCGGATCCCGGTTGAGCTGGATTCCGGTCTGGATCATCAGTCCCAGGCCCCCAGCGTTGTACAGGAAGGCGAGGGCGGCAGTCCCGATGTTGATGATCAAAGCGGTGCGGATTCCGGCCAGCATCACGGGGACCGCCAAAGGCAGCTCCACGCGGGTGAGCACCTGCCGGGGGGACAGTCCCATGCCTCGGGCCGCCTTGATGATGTTCTGGTCGACTTGTTGCAGACCGACCATCGTGTTCCGCAGGATCGGTAGCGCGGAGTAGGCGACGAGGCCAACGATGACGGACCAGAAGCCGACCCCGAACCAGATGACCACGATGGTGATGAAGCCGAGGGAGGGAATTGCTTGCCCCGCGTTGCCGATAGCCAGAACGAGCGGGGTGCCTTTGCTGAACGAAGGTCGAGTGACGGCAATCCCGGCGGGGATGGCAATGAGCACGACGAGCACGGTCGACACGAGGCTGAGCACGATGTGCTCCCGGAGCAGTCTCGTAATCGTGTCGGCGTTCAGGTTTCGTAGCTCGATGCTGTCCAACTCCAAGGACGACACCCAAAGGTAGTTCGCAAGTAGCACGCCAGCGATGAACAACGGCATACCAAACAGGCTGACCCGGTCCCACCAGGCGGCGATGCGAGGATCGTTGGTTTCGGTGACGACGGGGGTGCTGGTCATCAGAGCGCCTCGGCGGCGTAGTTCTTCTGCGCTAGATAGAACTGCGCATTGTCATCGCGCATCACACGCACCGAGGACATGATGGTTTCCATATCGACGATGCCCTGGTAGACGCCACTGCCGTTGACCACGATGGCGCACCCGGCGTTGGAGATGATCAGCTCGTTGAGCGCGTCGGACAGGGTCGCTTGAGGCTCGACCGTGGCTTTGGCCGGCAGTCCGGCCCGAGACAACGTGCCTCGACCGGCCTCGCGCAGGGCTTGAGCCCCTACCCATCGAGCGGGACGGCCCTGGTCGTCCAAGAGGAGCATGGCCGACCACGGCGAGGCATTGAGGCGTTCCAGCAGGTTGACCGGATCGCTGCCCAAGCCACCGGTGGGTGCGTCGGTGGCCATCTCGATATCGCGGATACGCGTGAGGTTCAGCCGCTTGAGCGACGCGCCCGCCCCGATGAAGTCGGAGACGTACTCATCCGCCGGGTTGGTCAGCAGCTCCTCCGGTGACGCGAACTGGGCGATGTGGGACTGCTCCTTGAGGACCACGATCCGGTCGCCCATCTTGATGGCCTCGTCGATATCGTGCGTGACGAAGACCACGGTCTTCTGGATCTGGGCCTGCAACCGAAGGAACTCGTTCTGCAGGCGGTCACGGGTGATGGGGTCGATCGCCCCGAACGGCTCGTCCATCAACATCAAGGGAGGATCGGCAGCCATCGCCCGTGCTACACCGACGCGCTGGCGCTGGCCACCGGAGAGCTCCTTGGGGTAGCGGCTGCGGTAGACATCCGGGTCCATGCCGACGAGACCCAGCAGCTCGTCGACCCGTGCGGCGGTCCTGTCCTTCTTCCAGCCGACCAGCCCCGGCACCGTGCCGATGTTCTCGGCGAGGGTGCGGTGGGGGAACAGCCCGGTGGACTGGATGACGTAGCCGATCCGGCGGCGCAACTTGTCCGGGTCGGACTTGGTGACGTCTTCGCCCTCGAGGATGATCCGGCCCGAGGTCGGCTCGATCAGCCGGTTGATGAGCTCCATCGACGTGGTCTTGCCGCAACCGGAGGGGCCGACGAAGACGACGATCTCACCGGTGGCGATGGATAGGCTCAGTTTGTCCACGGCAGGCACGTCCTGACCGGGGAAGACTTTGCTCAACTCGTCCAGCTCGATCATGGCCGGGGCGGTCGCCCCGCCGTCGTCGGGCTCCGGATGCGCGGCAGTGGAAGATTCGGTAGTGGTCACCTGATACCTCGAGACGTGGTCAGTCGGCGGACAAGGATGAAGAAGGCATCGAACAGCAGGGCGAGCACAATGACGGCGAGCGTGCCGCCGTAGACGAGGTTGGCGGCGCCGGGTGAGCCCAGCGAGCGAAGTCCACGGAAGATCTCGTTGCCCAGGCCGGGACCGCCAACGAGGGCGGCGATGGCGGCGATGCCCACCACGATCTGGGTGGAGACTCGCATGCCAGTGAGAATGACCGGCCACGCCAAGGGCAACTCCACCGTAAACAAGCGCCTCCAGTGGCCGACCCCCATCCCTCGCGCCGACTTCGTGATGGCTTCGTCGACGGAAGCAAGCCCCGCGATGGTGTTGGCGATGATGGGCAGCAAGGCATAGAGCGTCAAGGCAGCGATCGCAGGGGCTTGGCCAAGACCGAAGACGGGCACGAAGAGGGCGAACAAGGCGAGCGAAGGAATGGTCAGCATGACGGAGGCAGAACTGACAATCAGCGGACGCAAGTTGGTGTTGCGGTAGGCGATGACGCCAGCAGGCACGCTGATCAGGATCGCGAGCAGAATCGAGATCACCACGAGCTGAAGGTGCTCGATGCTCAACTCGAAGAGGTTGTCGAGGTTGCGCGAGAGATAGTCACCAAAGCTCATAGGTCTCCAAATCTCGGCGGGACAGCACACGGGCAAACGGCAGGGATCAAGGATGAGACAGGAGAATGTGACCCGGCTCACCCGTAGCTTGCGAAATCAACTAAGCATGGGAACTTGACCAGGTCAACCTTGGGTGCTAGTTGAGTGTCAATCCGGTAACGACTGCCTGTATCGCCTTGACTCGACGCCGTTGGTAGCGTTTTCTTAGCGCTTGCAGTTTGACGGCCCTCTCGGTGTGCGACGCTCGATTCCGCGGAGATAACCTCAACCCCGATGGATATCGCGGACTTCACCCTCGAAGCGTTCTCGTTGGACGGTAAGCGCGCTCTGGTCACGGGTGGCAACTCAGGCTTGGGACGAGCCTTCAGTGTGGCCCTGGCCCGAGCCGGCGCGGACGTCATGGTCCCGGGGCAGACGGACGACGACGGGACGACCGAGCAGCTGGTCACCGACTGCGGGCGGCGGTACGTGTTCTCGGCCACCGATCTGACCCGACAAGGGGCCTGTGCGGTCGCCGTGCAGCAGTGTGTCGAGGAGCTCGGCGGACTCGACATCCTCGTCAACTCGGCCGGCATCTGCCTCTGCGCCGGTCCCGAGGAGTTCGACCGGTCGCACTGGGACCCCATGGTCGCGGTCAACCTCACGGCCGCCTTCGAGATGGCCCGACATGCCGGCCTGCACATGCAGGGCCACGGGGGCGGCAAGATCATCAATATCGCCTCGCTCTTCTCCTACCTCGGTGGGCAGACCTCACCGGCGTATGCGGCGACCAAGGCGGGGATCGTCGGCTTCACCC
>JBASAN010000151.1:0-9104 GCA_049650625.1 Ornithinimicrobium sp. | reverse complement strand
CCCCTGGGTGCGCGCAGCGAAGGCATCTCCAACCTCGACCCGAGCGCGCTCTTCCCGTTCGGCCACGGACTGTCCTACAGCTCCGTGGTTTACGAGTCGATGACCATCTCGGGCCGGAATCTGCCCGTCGATGGAGAGGTCGAGCTGCGGGTGATGGTGCGCAACACCGGTAAGCGGCCCGTGCGCGAGACCGTGCAGCTCTATCTGAGCGATGTCCAGGCCCAAGTCGCTCGGCCGGTGGTGGAGCTCGTCGGATTCGCTGGAGTGGATCTGAGTGTCGGTCAGGCCCGTGAGGTGAGGTTCTCGGTGCATGCTGACCGCACCTCGTTCACGGGAGTTCGTGGCCAACGGGTGGTTGAACCGGGGCTCGTGCGCTTCTCCGTAGGCCCCTCCAGCGCCGACCTACCGCAGCAGGTCGAGGTGGAAGTCGTGGGAGAACTACGCACGATCACCGGCCGCCGTGTGATGAACACCCCGGTAGCGATCGTGGAGGTCGCCGGATAGACGGGTCCTAGCCGATCAAGTGACGCATCGCCAGTTGATTGAGGGCGACCAAGCCCAGATCGCGCTCGGCTGCGGCGTCGACGTCGAAGTCCTCGAACGCGGAACGGTCCGACAGGAGGTCGGCGAGGGACTCACCGGCACCCAGGGTCGGCTCGGAGAGGTCCAAAACCCCGGCTCGCGCGAAGGCGGCCTGCACCTCGGGGTCGGCCCGGTAGGACCGCGCCGCCTCAGCGAGCATGAGGTACATCTCCATGTTGGCGCGCGCAGACTCCCACACCCCGGTCATCGTTTCGGTGCGGGACGGCTTGTAGTCGAAGTGGCGCGGCCCGGTGTATCGGGGACCGCCACCCGGGAACCCGTTCTCGAGTAGGTCCACCGTGAAGAACGCCGAGGTCAGGTCGCCGTGGCCGAAAACCAGGTCCTGGTCGTACTTGATCGAGCGTTGGCCGTTCAGATCGAGGTGGAAGAGCTTGTCGGCCCAGAGTGCTTGGGCGAGTCCGTGCGTGTAGTTCAGACCCGCCATCTGCTCGTGGCCGGTCTCGGGGTTGACTCCAACGATGTCACCGTGCTGCAGGCGGGCGATGAAGCCCAAAGCGTGACCCACAGTGGGGAGCAGGATGTCTCCCCGGGGCTCGTTGGGTTTGGGCTCCAGGGCTATCCGCAGGCCGTAACCCTGCTCCTTGATGTACGCCGCGACCGCGTCGACTCCCTCGGCATACCGGTCGAGCGCGGCGTTGACGTCTTTGCTGCCGTCGTACTCCGAGCCTTCTCGTCCGCCCCACATCACGAAAGTCTCGGCGCCAAGCTCCGCGGCAAGGTCCACGTTGCGCAGAATCTTTCGCAGCGCGAACCGTCGAACGGAGCGGTCGTTGGCCGTGAAGGCGCCGTCCTTGAACACCGGGTGTCCGAACGTGTTGGTCGTCACCATCTCGACCACGAGCCCGGTGTCGGCAACGGCCTTCCCGAAGCGCGTCAGGATTCGCTCACGCTCCTGGTCGGAGGCCCCGAAGGGCACGACGTCGTCGTCGTGGAAGCTGATGCCCCAGGCTCCCGTCTCGGCCAGCTTCTCGACATACTCCCACGGGTCCAGGGCGGGCCTACTGGCCTGGCCGAACTGATCCTGCGCGGTCCATCCGATGGTCCACAGACCGAAAGAGAACCGGTGTTCCGGGGTGGGAAGGGGGGGCATCCGGACCTCCTGATGTATTTGTTGTTGTGAACAACCTAATAGGTGCACGGCCTAGGATCAAGGGGTGAACGAAGCGACCCGCCACCGGAGTGGAGCGGACAACCGGGTGGTGCCGATGAGCAGTGCCCGCCAAGAGTCGCTGCGAGCCCACAACCTGACGGTCATCAGCCGGATGCTGTTCGCCAGCTCCATCCCGATGTCGCGGGCGGACCTCGCAGAGCGCACGGGAATGACCCGCTCGACGGTTTCCCGCCTCGTCGACGACCTCCTCGCTGGAGGGGTGCTGCAGGAGGGACTGGCCGCTTCCGGTGGGTCCCGCGGCCGGCCCGCCACCCCGTTGTCTCCAGCCGCCGGCTCGTTCTTCGGCCTTGGGCTAGAGGTGAACGTCGACTTCCTCGCGGCGCGGGTGGTCGATCTCACGGGGCAGGTGTATGCCGAGCGTCTGGTGCCGGGACACTACCGCGGGGCGGACCCCGCAGACACACTGGTGCGGGTAGGTGACTTAGGACGTGAGGTGGTCCAAGGTCTGCCCCCTATGTCCCGGCTGGCTGGCACCGTGCTGGCCCTGCCAGGGCTGATCCGCAGCTCGGACCAACGGTTGCTGCTAGCCCCCAACTTGGAATGGCGGGATCTGCCTACGGTGAGCGCTCTCGGCGATCTCGCTCCCTTGGGCCGTTCGGTCACTGCGGTGAACGAGGCCAAAGCCGCCGCCTTGGCCAGCGTGGCGACACCGGAGGGCATGGATCACAACGGCACCTTCATCTACGTGTCGGGGGGCATCGGGATCGGGGCGGCGCTCGTCGTGGGTGGCGAAGTGGACGCCGGTTCGCACGGGTGGGGTGGGGAGATCGGACACGTGACCATCGAGCCGCAAGGTCCGCTCTGCGGGTGCGGCGCGCACGGCTGCCTCGAGCAGTATGCCGGCAAGTTCGCCCTGAGCGCCGGTGTGGAGGGCTTGTCGACTGGTGAGCTGATCGAGGCGGCCTGCGCTGAGCCGGGACCCCAGGCTCAGCGGGTCCGCGACGCGGTGGAGCGGGCCGGGTGGGCTTTGGGCGTGGGCCTGGCGGCCGCCATCAACGTGACCGACATCCACCACGTCATTCTCGGTGGCACCTTCGCCGAGCTCGCACCTCGACTCCTTCCGGTGATCGAGAGGGAGCTTGACGAACGGGTGCTGAGTAGTGAGTGGTCGTGGGTCGGAGTCCTCGGTGCCAGCACCGGCATCGCGCCCGCGGCGACCGGGGGAGCGCTGCAGGCTCTCCAAACGGTCATCAGCGACCCGGCGTCATGGATGTAGGGCGAAGAACGGACTTGAGGCGGCAGCGCCGGTGCATACGGCTTACCTTCGGAGTATGAGCACACACACCAGCACCGTGCAGATCGACCTGCCCGCCGAACGCCTGTGGACCTACCTGTCCGACGTTGAGAACCTGCCCGACTATCTACCCCAGATGAGCTCAGCACACCGGACGAGTGGCGACACCGTGAAGGTGACCGCGCAGATCAACCCGTCGGACCAGCCGGCGCGAGAGGTCGAGGGTGAGGCCTGGTTCACCGTCAAGGAGGAAGGCAAGACGTTGACCTGGGGGTCGAAGGGTCCGAACAACTACGAAGGACAGCTCGACATCGAAGCCGCCGGCGACTCCGCCTGTGAGCTGACCGTGCGCATCAACAGCGAGCGAGCACAGAGCGACGACGTGGAGGCCGGGGTGCAGCGCACCGCCGAGGGGATCAAACGGGCTGCGGAGGCCCAGCACGGCTGAGCGGGGCGCAGCCATGGGGGGCTGACGTCGGAAATGTGGTGCGGCACCATTCCAGGGCACCCGGGTCAGTCCCTCGCGCGGGTCAGTACCGTGTGCACGTGAGCAAGCGGTATGCGCAGGTGTTGGTGTTCGCCTCCTCGGCGGCCGTCCTGGTTTTGGAGATCTTGGCCGGCCGTCTGCTCGCCCCCTACGTCGGAGTCTCGCTGGAAACCTTCACCGGCATCATCGGGACGATACTGGCCGGCATAGCCGTCGGCGCCGCCCTCGGCGGCTATCTGGCCGACCGCTTCGAGCCGAACTCGCTTATCGGCCCGGCTTTGGTCCTCGGTGGCGTGCTGGCCTGGTCGTCGATCCCGACGGTCTATCTCCTGGGTCCAGGCGTGGGGACCGCCGTTCCGGCCATCGTGTTGCTGTCGTTCATCGGGTTCTTTCCTTCGGCCATGGTGCTGAGCGCCATCAGCCCCATGGTGGCCAAACTGCGGCTGCAGAGCCTGAACGAGACGGGAGAGGTGGTCGGCGGGCTGTCGGCTGCCGGCACCTTCGGTGCACTCTTCGGCACCTTCTTCACGGGATTTGTGATGGTCTCGGCCGCGCCAACCCGACCGATCGTGCTGGCCGTGGGCCTGGCGCTGGTGGTCTGGGGTGTCGCCTTCACCCTTCGTCGGGGTATGGCCAGAAGGCCGTCGTCTGGACTAGCCGGGGCGGGCCTGGTCGTGTTCGGGATGGCGACGCTGGCGACCGGGCCTTGCGAGTTCGAGTCGGCATACGCCTGCGGTCGGGTCGAGACCGATCCTGATGATGCCTCCCTCCGCTTCTTGCACCTCGACACCCTGCGCCATGGGGCGGTCGATCTCGATGATCCGACCCATCTGGAGTTCCGCTACACCCACATCATCGGCGACGTCATCGACGTCATGCCCGACGGCCCGATCGACGCCCTGCACATCGGCGGGGGAGCCTTCTCGGTGCCGGCGTACGTGAACGCCACTCGGCCGGGGTCGACCAACCTGGTGTCGGAGATCGATCCACTCCTCGTGGAGATCGGGCGCGAGGAACTGGGCCTCACGACCGGCGCCGATCTCCAAGTCATCAACGGCGACGCCCGATTGACCGTGGCTGAGTTGCCCACTGATGCCTACGACCTGATCGTCGGTGACGTGTTCGGCGGCCTGGCTGTGCCCTGGCACCTCACCACGACCGAATTCATGGCCGAGGTGGATCGGGTCCTGCGCCCGGGCGGAATCTACGTCATGAATGTGATCGACGGCGACGAGAACCGGTTTGCCGAGGCCGAGCTCGCCACTCTGGCCCAGCACTTCGAGCAGCGAGGCGTAGTGGTCCCGTCAGACTGGCCGAGCGTCCGCCCCGTCAACCAGATCCTCATCGCTTCCGACGCGTCGCTCCCAGCGATCGACATCGACCCCGAAGATGGTGAGCTGGTGGAGGATGTCGACGCCTTCACCGGTGAAGCCCCGATCCTTCGCGACGACTTCGCCCCGGTCGAGCCGCTGGCAGCGAACCTCTGAGTGAGCGAGGGTGCGGATGAGGCGACCGGATCGCCTCTACGCGTCGCGTGTCGGCGGCCGCCTGGGCAGCATCCACTTCGACGATAGTGCCTCAGCCGATGACGTGACCCTCGTGTAATCATGCCGCTCTCCCGGAGCGCCTATGGTGATCGTCATGTCCGGTCTCCAGCCCTATGTGATGTTCCCGGGAACGACTCGCCAAGCGCTGACGTGGTATGCCGAGATCTTTGGCGGAGAGGCGAGTTTTCACACGTTCGAGCAGTTTGGTCGCGAGGAGGGGCCACCGGACGCGATTGCCCATGGTGAGTTGTCGGGCCCCGTCGTGCTTGGTGGGGCCGACATCTCAGGAGACGAGGAATCCGTGAGCATGCAGGGGGTTCGGTTCGCACTACTGGGCACCACCAAGTCCGAAACGATGCGTGAATGGTTCGCCACACTTTCCGAAGGCGGCACCGTCACGGATGAGTTGCAGAAGCGTCCGTGGGGCGACTGGGACGGCTCCGTGATCGACCGCTTCGGAGTGGCCTGGCTGATCGGCTTCCATGAGTGACTGGGCAGGCGTAGGGGTAGCACCGGATAGGACGTCCTGACCAGCGAGTGCGCGCCGACATCCTGACCCATCACGAACTTAGCGGAGTATGACCTGGCTGGGTGCACGCGTCGAGAGCGCGTCATTCGCCAACGATCGCTCCGGGACCCGCAAGCCGAACCACCTTCGGCAGCGATCGGCATACGCGATGGGCATGTTCATTCCTCGGCTCAACGCAGACGCGAAAGGTCCCGCCGGATGTACTTGAAACTCGTGCGCACGAAAGTCGCGTCTTCGAACTCGTTGGTGCGGCAATAGGTCGTCATCGTTCCATCTAAGCGCGTGGCGTCGCGACCTACGCCGTGCTCATGTGGATCTTCTGTCCGGAAGAGATCCCGCGCGGTGCTCGATGACGGACACGCCGTCGCGGGCTCTTAGGTGTGCCTGGATGACTCGAATCGCCTGACCCACGTCACCGCTACTCAAACGTCCCGGTCCCAGCGGCCCTGCGCTGTTCTCACCGAGCGGCGGAAGCAGGACGAGAGCACGAGCTACCGCATCGCTCATCGCAGCGGCCTGTCGTAGCGCCCCTGACCGCGTCAGGTCGCCACCGTCGGGATCTGCCGCAAGCGTCGAAGCCTTCGCCGCGTACCCAGCAGCGCCCAGGGCGTGTGCACCCATGTGTGCAACTGCTGCTGCCTGCTCGGCCGCATACGCCGCTGCTGTGGCCGCCGGCGTAGGAGCCTCGCGCGCGGAGGCTCCAGCACCGCCACCTCGGCATCGGATGGCCTCAGCAACATCGAGGTCCCCCGACGCAAAGGATCGTGTCAGACCAATCGCGTCGCGCACGCCGATGTCGTCAGGCACCGCCAGCTCGAAGATGGAAAGGACGTGCTCAGCACAGTCAGCCGCCCAGGCGGCAACACACTGACGGTCCTGGACCGACAACGTCTGCGGGGAGGTGGACACCTCGTCGACGATACCGGCACCGACCAGAGCGAGTTGTGCTTGTCGCGCTCCCCACGGGAGCGCCGTGACAGAAGCAGACCGTGCCGCCTAGTCGGGGATGACGTCCATCTCATCCGGGTTCGGGCCTCGACGGCCGTCCTCACCGCGGTCCAGGGCGTTGATCATGCGCATCTGCTCATCGCTGAGCTCGAAGTCGAAGATCTCGAAGTTCTGTTGCATGCGCTTGGCGTTGACGGACTTCGGAAAGACGATGTCGCCGCGCTGCACGTGCCAGCGCAACGCCACCTGTGCGGCGGTGCGATCCAGCTCGTGAGCGATCTGAGTCAACACCGAGTCGTCCAGCACTGCACCCTGCGCGATCGGGGACCATGCCTCGACGAGCGCGGTGTGGCGGTGCGAGGCCTCGCGCGCAGTCTCGTTGGCGAAGTAGGGGTGCACCTCGATCTGATTGACCGCTGGTGCGACGCCCGTCTCAGAGACGATCCGGTCGAGGTGGTCGGGCTGGAAGTTGGAGACCCCAGCCGAGGTCGTCTTACCCTCGGCCCGCAACTCCACCAGGGTCTGCCAGGTGGACACGTAGTCGCCCTCGTAGCGGGTCGGCAGCGGCCAGTGGATGAGGAACAGGTCGACCCGGTCCAGGCCGAGCTTCTGCAACGACTCGTCCAAGGAACGTCGAGCGTCATCGGGCCGGTGGAAGCCGTTGTTGAGCTTGGTGGTGACGTAGATCTCGTCACGGGCCAGCCCGGACTCGGCGATCGCCTCGCCCACGCCCTGCTCGTTCTGGTACATCTGCGCAGTGTCGATGTGACGGTAGCCCGCCTCGAACGCGCTCAGCACCGTCGCCTTGGTGTCCTCGGCAGGCACCTGGAACACCCCGAAGCCCAACTGCGGGATAGCGGTGCCGTCGTTGAGGTCCAGTCTGGGAACAGTCATGAGGTCGTCAGCGACATGGCGCGGCGAACTATTCCGGGTGCTGGGTCAACGTCGTCGCCCCATTTCCAAGGCTCATCGGTCCATCGCGCAGCACGCGCAGCTCGACCGGGCCGCCGGTGATGGACAAGCCGGCCGCCCATGGCCACCGCCGTAACGAGGCCGCGTGGAGGAACGGGTAGATTCAGCACCGATGATCATCACTCTGGCGCTATCCCTCGTGGTCTCCCTGATCATGGTCGTCACCATCAGGTTCTGGGGACGACCTCCGTCGATGAACCGCGTGCTCGTAGCCACCGGACTCGGTGCCTTCACCTGCGTCATGGTGATCCGGACCGTAGGAGTGATCACGGGCCCCAACGGCACGCTCTTCTGGAGCGGGGTGGCCGTGGGACTGATGAGCTTGTGGCTGCTGAAGACCGGGTGGGACTACACCAAGCCCTCCAAGAAGCGCTAAACCTTGGGGGCGGCCATGCCCTCACGGGTGTCGCTGGCCACCGACGCAATCGGCGCTGCGGCCGGGGTGCCTGAACCGTCACGCTTGCCGTGAGCCTCGGGTAGGTCGACCGGGACCCCGTTGGCCGAAGCGGCCCGAGAGGGACTCGCGCCGGCCCACCCCAGGACCAGGGCGTCCTCGCCCCGAACGAACCGGTGACATCGCACGCCGGAGGTACCTCGCCCCTTGGTCGGGTACTCAGCGAAGTCGGTGACCTTGACCGAGCCGATCTCGGTCCCCGGCAGGGCCCCCGAGGCTCCCGCTACCGTCACGGCAACGCTGTCCACCCGAGGCTCGACGGCCACGAACCCGACGACCGTGGCCCCCGAGCCCAGCTTCATCCCGGCCATGCCTGCGCCAGCGCGCCCCTGAGGTCGGACCAGCGACGCGGCATACCTCAGCAGGTTGCCGTCGCTGGAGAAGAAAGCGAAGTCTTCCTGCCCTGTGCGGAGCTCTACGGCACCCACGACGGTGTCCCGGTCCTTGAGGGTGATCACCTCGAAGACGTCCTTGTTGCTTGGATAGTCCGGGTTGACCCGCTTCACCACGCCGTGGCGCGTCGCCAGCGCCAGCCCGTGCCGCATCGCCGGACCGTTCAGTGAGCACAGTGCCAACGGCTGCTCGTTCACGGCGAGATCGAGAAAGGCCGCCAGCGGGGCGCCCCCCGAGAGGCTGGGCGACCCGTTGGTCGGCGGAAGGCTGGGCAGCTCCAGCACGGGCACGGTGTGGACGCGACCGGCGGAGGTCACCAGACCCACCGTCCCTCGGCCGGTGGCGAGGACCTGCGAGACCAGGACATCGTGCTTGCCGCGTGACCCACCGCTGCCAAGCGGCTCGTCGGTGCTGGTCCGGGCCAACAGCCCGGTGCTCGACAGCAGGACCCGACATGGGTCATCCGGCACCTCCATCGGCGTCTTGGCGTCGGCCGCCCCGGAGACGCTGCTCCCGGAGGACTCGAGCAGCACCGTCCGGCGCGGTGTGCCGTGCTCGCGGGCCACGGCGGCCAGCTCGTCGGACACGGTCTGCAGCAGCAGCGTCTCGTCCTCCAGCAGGGCGCGCAAGGCGGCGATCTCCCGCTCCAGCTCCTCGCGCTCGGTCTCCAGCTCGATCCGGGAGAACTTCGTCAACCTGCGCAGCTGCAGGTCCAGGATGTAGGTGGCCTGCCGCTCGGAGAGGTCGAAGATCGAGATCAGCCGGT
>JBASAN010000150.1:0-3158 GCA_049650625.1 Ornithinimicrobium sp. | reverse complement strand
GGTCGGGCCATCGGCCCGTCCAGCCTTGCGGCTAGGACACTCGTGAGAAGCGGCGCGGAGATCGTCGTGCAACGACGTCCATCACAGACTCGACGATCCGCGTGGCGTGGGACTGCGGAGATCCGTGCTCGAGGTAGTCCTCACGGCAGGCTCGGGCAGTGGCCAGGGGTTCCGCCGTCCCACCGATCAGCTGTTCGCGAACCTGCAGGATCGTGTCCACCAGCGCATCGAGGTCGCCCTCGGTGAAGAAGGCGCCACTGACTCCCGCTCGGATAGCCGTCCACTCGTCTGCGTGGTTGCTCGGGTTGTCGTGGGTGATGACGGGTCGACCGTGCATGAGCGACTGGATGACCGTCAGGCCGGCATGACCGGGGATCACGGTGAGATGGATCCGGCGGTAGTAGGCGGCGATCCTCTCGGCGTCGTACAGCTCCCCGGCGAACTCGACGTCGGCGTCGAGCTCCTCAGCGAGCGTGTGCAAGGCCGCGCGCTCGGGGCCCTCACCGACGATGATCGCCCGCGTCGCGACCCCCTGGGCGTTGAGTGCGGCCACGGCGCGGATCAGGAGGTCCACACGCTTGCGACCACTCAGACGCAGAGCGACCCCGAGCATCAGTGGTGAGTCGGGTGGCATGGTCGCTGCCGTCTCACGCGCAGATGCGTGATCCGGCAGGCTGTTTCCGACGACATACAGACGCGGTGCGGGGTAACCGGCTTGAGCCCCAAGCTCCGCCGAGCGCCGCCCGTACGTCATGAAACCGTGCGCGAGTCGAAAGACCGCCACCTTGCACCGCTCCTTGAAGCGTCCGTGCTGCTTGGTCCACCCCAGGCCCCAGTACAGAAGCGACTGGCCCCTGGCTCGAATCACCACCGAGGACAGCCACGTGGTCAGGCAATGCAGCGAAGGATCCCAGACCACCACGTCGTAGCGGCTGGACAGGCTACGCCGCAGCAACCCCGGCTGGAAGCGTAGCCATCCGATCGAGAAGGTGCGGTGCCACTGCAGCTCGGGCAGATCTTCGGGTCGAATGGGGGCGACCCCGCTGGTGGCGACCGACGGACTCTCTCGCCGGGGCGTCCTCCCGGCCGCGATGGTGACGTCGACGTCGGGATGGTCCAGGAGAGCGCGAAACACCCCGAGGCGATAATGCATCGAGTACGAATAGGCGATCAGCACCCTCAGGCGCTGCCGATCCTCAGGCTGAGCGGGTGACACCATCGTCGGGCTCGTCGGTTTCGGTGCCATCGGCCCCAATCCAGTCGTCCGGCCGATACTTCGGGTGCCCGTCCGGACCTCGCAAGTGCGGTGGGATAGCCCCGGGGGGCATCTGCTCACGGGGGTGGGGGGCGTGGTCGGTGGGCAGCCGGTCCCCGTCCATCCGACCCTTCTCGCTGTAGTCAGCCTGGTTCTGCATCATTTCTATCCGCCAGCGGTTGCGTGCCCCCGCATCGGAGAAAACGCGCAGACCGCGGACCAGGTTGGCTCCGTAGTCATCCAGTTGCCAGCGATACAACGGCTTCTTCTTCGACCGTGGCGTGACGGCGTGACCGAAGATGAGCAGGAAGACCATCGCCGCCACCACGAAGTACAGAAGAACCATGGCGACTACCCTCGCATGCTTTGCTGCGAAGGCACAGCGTCCTCAGGCGTTCTTGGACAGCTGCTTGGGGAGGTGGCCTGCGGATCGCTTGTAGATCGTGGCCGCCTGCCGGTTCGCCAGCATCCGGGTCAGACCCACGATCGCGCCGGACAGCAGGGCGAACGCGATCGCCTCACCCCAACCAGCATCGGGGTCCTCCGGGTTCTTCGGCGCCTCCTCCCCGCGCAGGAACTTCCAACTTCCGTCTGTGAGCTTGCGCGCGGCGATACTCGCGCCGACCGCAGCGCCCGTTGCCATGACCTTCCACACCAGATTTCCCATGCCCTTAGCCTCCCACACGCGCTTCACCGGCCAAGGGGGCTAGGCTGAGGTCTACGACAGGGGAGCGCACCAGCGCTGAGAGTGCGGCATCAGGCCGCAGACCCTCGAACCTGATCCGGTTAGTACCGGTGCAGGAAGTCGAGTCTCGTTGGCCCACCGCCGACACCCCTCCTGACCCAAGGAGGTCCGTATGACCGCACGGCACATCACCCGATCCCTCACCCTCGGCGTCGTGACGCTGGCTCTGGCCGGGTGTTCCCTGGCCGGAAACGACGACGACGCCTCCGATCCAGGAGATGCCGCATCCGCGAGCGACGGGGCAGCCGATGACCCCGACACCGAGCAAGCCGCCGGCGGCGACGTCGTCCTGATCACGCACGACTCGTTCTCTCTGCCGGAGGAGGTCATCGAGGAGTTCACCACGGCGACCGGCTACGACCTCACCGTGCAGCCCTCGGGCGATGCCGGCTCGATGACCAACCAGCTGGCGCTGACCAAGGACAGCCCGCTGGGCGACGTCGTCTTCGGGATCGACACCACCTTCGCCTCGCGCGCGGTCCAGGAAGGCGTCCTGGCTTCCTACACCCCGGCCGACCCGCCGCCGGGGGTCAGTGACCAGATGCTGGACGGCGACGCCTCGTCGTACCTCACCCCGATCGACTCCGGTGACGTCTGCGTCAACGTCGACGACACCTGGTTCGCCGAGCGCGACATCGAGCCACCGCAGACGCTGACCGACCTGACCAACCCGGAGTATGCCGGCCTGCTGGTCACGCCCGGCGCCAGCACCTCCAGCCCGGGCTTGGCCTTCATGCTGGCCACCGTCGCCGAGTTCGGTGAGGGCGGCGACGGCCAGCAAAGCTGGCAGGAGTACTGGCAGGCGCTGGTCGACAACGACGTCAAGGTCACCGCAGGCTGGGAAGATGCCTACCTCGTCGACTTCACGGCCGGGGGAGGCGACGGAGACCGGCCGGTGGTGGTGTCCTACGCCTCCTCGCCGCCGTTCACGATCGCCGAGGACACGGGCGAGCCGACGACCTCAGCCTTGATGGACACGTGCTTCCACCAGGTCGAGTACGCCGGCGTGATCGAGGGCGCCGAGAACGAGGCGGGGGCCGAGGCTTTGGTCGACTTCATGCTCGGGGACTCGGTGCAGCAGGCGCTGCCCGAGTCGATGTACGTCTTCCCCGTCTCCGAACCGGACGAGCTGCCCGAGGACGGGGCTCGTTGGGCCAC
>JBASAN010000149.1:0-1997 GCA_049650625.1 Ornithinimicrobium sp. | reverse complement strand
GGTCGACACCACTTGGCCGCAGAGAAGCGGGGCCGCCGACTTCGGCTCGCTGCTAGACAACGAGCGGGCGATGGTGTTGGTCGCCGCAGACCCGTCAGGAGTGTGCGGGCACCTGGTCGAGTCACATTGTCTCCACGGTAGGTGCCGCGGCCGCTGACGTCATCGACGACGGCGGCCGCTACCTGCGCTGCACGGAATGTGGGCGCGACGCCCGCTGGTCGGTGCCCGCGTCTGGGACGGCGTGGCCCGGGATGACCATTCCATCGCCTACCCGAAGAACTAGAGTCGTCCGACGTGACAATCCCCGAGCTCCAACTCACCTCCCCCACGGCCCAGCTCGCCGAGCAGTTCCTGACCTGGCGCCAACCGGCCTGACGTGACCCGCTGGTTCCTGCAGCAGCGCGTCGAGGACACCGAGGAGTACGTCGCTGACTGGGCGGCGTACGACGACCACGACCACCACCGGGTCGTGGCGGTCCTGGAGGGCGTGATGGTCGGGCAGGCGACCCTCGGGGTCGTCGACGGGATGGGGCAGTCCGGTAGTGAGGCGGAGTTCGTCGGCCGTGAGGGGCGGCTCTCCTACTTCGTGCACCCGGACCACGCGGGCCGGGGCATCGCGACGGCGCTGGCGCGCGAGGCGCTCGCGAACGCTTTCGACCGGCTGGGGCTGCGCCGGGTCCAGGCCGGTTGTTTCGCCGATAACGTCGCGTCGTGGCGAGTGTTGGAGAAGCTGGGGATGCGGCGCGAGCAGCACGGCGTACGGGACTCCTTCCACGCCGAGCTGGGCTGGATCGACGGCTATACCTATGCGGTCCTTGCCGAGGAATGGCTGGGATGAGCACCCGACACGCCACCGGACCTGCTGGTGCTGCGCGGGTAGCGGGTGAGCGCTAACCGGATCGGCTCGCGGAGCGCGCCAGTGCGGGATCCCGTACCGGGTCGCTCCGCGAGCCCATCCTCTGCGGGACGACCGGGAGCAGCAGTTCGGCCGGGCCCTTCGTCCCCGGCAGCCGTTGGACAAACGGGCACGACACGTCGTCCGTCGCATATTTCGGGACCCATTGAATGACAACCGCCCAACTGCAAGCCGGTGCCGGCGTGGCTTGGCGCTGCATGTGGGGGCTCGTCTGGGGTCCGGTGAGAGTCGGTCTTGATCGACGTGTTGCAGGCTTGGTCTGAATCTGTCAACCCTCTCGACAGGCGCGTAGACGTAGAGGTCAAGGTCTGCGGCGTGACCGTGGACGTCCACTTGGGCCGTCGCACTATCAACCGCACGTTGAGCGAGCGCATGTCCCTCAAGTTCTTTCAAAGGAACGGTCGACTCAAGAAGGAGGATTTTGTCGTGTTCAGGACGTCGTCGTCTTCGCGGTTTACCATTGCGACACCCCCCGGGTGGGAGCGAGGCCGGCGCTTCGACGTCTGACTTGACGCTCCAAGCAGAAGGATGTTGACGAAAAGAGGTGCTGTGAAGAATAGCGTGCGAATAACGATGGTTGGCGCAGCCATTTTCGTAGGGATTCTGTTTTTCGTATTGGGAACGGGCGCTGAGAAGTTTGTCGGTTTGGTGCCGATCGCTATCGCTGGATTTAGCGCATGGGCTTTTGCCTATGACGCGAAGAAGCAGCGAAGTCGTTAGGAGACGCGGGAGTCCGCGAGCCCGGTGGTCACTGGCTCGCGTCCCACGAGCCCATCCCAATTCGGCGACGACCATGACGCCTGGGCGACCTCCTCGGTGCATGACCGTCACCGAGTGTCGTTCCTCGAGCGGGATGCATCAACACAGCCCGACAGCTCACGACGCAGCAGCGGCCCATAGACCTAGCCGCTGGCGTCGTTTCGCCTCGAGGTCGAAGGTCAGATGTGACACTTTGCGCATGATGTTCAGGCCGCAACGGTCGTGCCTCGGTTTCGCGCCGTTCGACTCGGGACCGCCATCTACCGGCGCACTGCGGGCTGGGTCACGATGAGTCGTTGGGCGGTCCCTGACGGCCCTACGC
>JBASAN010000148.1:0-1605 GCA_049650625.1 Ornithinimicrobium sp. | reverse complement strand
GGTTGGGCGTGGTGAGCGCGGCGGTGTCCACGGCCTTGGCCACGCGCGCCGTGGGGCCGGCCGCCATGGCTATCTTCGTGCTACCGCTGGTGCTGCTCATGATCGCGGTCCGTCGACAGGCCCAGGTCGCTGACGGACAGCGTCAGACCGTGTGGGCGTTGTCGAAGCTCACCGACCAGGGCGGTTTCACCGATCCGGGTCATGCGGCGCGGGTCGCCCGGTTGTCCGTCCCCATCGGGAGACAGATTGGGCTGTCCGAGCCGGCGCTGCGGGACCTCGAGTACGCCGCGCTCCTGCACGACCTGGGGCAGCTGTCCCTCCAGCGCCCGATCCCCGGGGGCGCCACGACGCACACCTCGGCGTTGGACCAGCGGCGCGTCGCTGCTGCCGGGTCCGCTCTGTTGGCGCGGACAGCCGAGTTGTCCAAGGTATCGACGGTCGTGGCTCACCAGGCCACTCCGCACTGGCGGCTGGAACAGCTCGGAGACATCCCGGTCGCCAGCCGCATTCTGCGGGTCGCCAACGCCTACGACGACCTGGTGGGCGTGTCCTTGGACTCGGCTACCCGGATGCGGGCCTTACAGCGCTTGCGGCTCGGCATGGGCTACGACTACGACCCGCAGGTCCTGCGTGAGCTGTGTCGCGTCCTGGTGCGGGACGGCCAGATCTCCCGAGAGGACCTGTTGTCTCTCGAGCTCTGGCCGTCCCGCGCTCAGGCGCGAGCCTGAGGTCCTGGTGACCACGACGTCCGGAGGGCGTCGTGGTCACGGTGGACCGGTCTCAGGCCTTCTTGGTCTCGGCGAAGATCTGCGCGATCTCGTCGATCTTGCTCAGCAGCTCGTCGGCCACTGAGACGTCCCAGGACGCCTTGGTGCCGCTGGCACCGGCCAGCTTGGTGGCCTCGTTGACCAGGACGTGCAGCTGCGGGTACTGCTCGAAGTGAGGTGGCTTGAAGTAGTCGGTCCAGAGCACCCAGATGTGGTGCTTGACCAGCTCCGAGCGCTGCTCCTTGATGATGGTGCCGCGCACCTTCATGTCCGGGTCATCGCTGTCGTTGACCTTCTGGATGATGCCCTTGATGGATTCGGCTTCGATCCGAGCCTGGGCCGGGTCGTATACACCGCACGGCAAGTCGCAGTGGGCGCTGACGTCGACGATGCGCGAGCCGAGATGAGAGAACAAGCGTGTGAGCATGTGTCGTCCTTCCGTGAACGGTTGGGACTCCCACGTTAGCCTGAGCCTGTGCTGCTCGCGATCGACACCTCCACATCGTTGATCGGAGCCGCCTGCGTGCAGGGCTCCGAGGTGGTCAGCGAAGTCACCGTGGCGGATGCCCGTCGGCACGGCGAGCTGTTGGCGCCGACCATCCAGCAGGCTCTGCGCGAGGCCGACTGCGGGGTGGGCGACCTGGAACGGATCGTGGTGGGAGTGGGGCCGGGGCCGTTCACCGGTCTGCGGGTGGGGATCACCACCGGCCTGGTCATGGGTCACGCGCTCGGCATACCGGTGCGGGGGGTGTGCTCTCTGGATGCGCTGGCTGCGCAGGCGATGCGGACCGTGGCGGCAGCGCACGGGTGGCCAGAGTTCCTGGTCGCGACCGATGCC
>JBASAN010000147.1:0-3504 GCA_049650625.1 Ornithinimicrobium sp. | reverse complement strand
GGAGATGCCGAAGTCCTTCGCGATCTGGAACAGCGGTGCCTGGCCCTTGCGGGCCACGGCCACGACGTCGTCACGGAACTCTTGGGGGTAGGGCTTTGCCACGGGGACATCCTTTCGCCTGAGGCCGAAACCTCAAAGGTCAGGTGTCAACCGAACCCGGGGCAGTCCCCTTGACCGGCAGTCCGATTGCGCAGACGCGGCATGCGACACCGGATTTGTCGGACCGAGGATGAGTACCGGAGCAAGGGTGGTACAACCTGAGCATGGCCGCTGAACCTGATGACTTCTTCCTATTCCTTGGTTCCACGGACAGCGAGTCAGCGACGACCCGGCTCAGGGCTAGTGGGGCGGTCTATCGCAAGAAGATGCTCAACTCCCGACCGGACAACTGGCGACAGATCGTTGACCTGCTTGCGTCGCCACACAACCAGGGGACCCTCGTCACGCTCACCAGTGGCGACTACGGACGCATCCGGAGCGATGCGTACAAGGACGTCGCCGAAGACCTGCTTGACGGACTCGCGAAGATCCCGCACGTCATCTTCGTTCACGAGGCTGTCTTCCTCACAGGAGAACAGCGGGAAGCGGCCGAGGGCGAGTACGTCGACCGAGCCGCACTGGTTGATGTAACTCTGCGATTCGACGACGAGGACTACTTCGGGATGTCTCGCCAAGAGTTCTTCGGTGAGATCCCGGACGACCTACGACAGCATGTGAACACCATGCTCAGGGAACGTGGCCTCGACGTGGCGCCCTACCGTACCAACGTCGAGCGATCCATCATGGCCAATAGCTTTCTTGAGGACCACGAGCGGCACCTTCTCTTCCGCCTGTATGTGCCGAGCGGGCGCCTGTACGCCCAAGAGGCAGAAACGTTGCTCGGACTGTTCCGCGATTGGCTTGGCCAGACAGGACGGAGCGGGATCCGACAGGAGGGATACAGCACGACTGCTGGGCAGGTTTTCGAGTTCTTCAGCGCCGAAGGCGAGCCGGTCGGCGGGGTTACTCGCTACTTTCAGGACTTCTCCGAGTTTCTCGACAGTTGCGTGTCTTCCCCTGAGGCGGCGATCAGCCAGCTGACCAGCACTGGGCTGGAGGAATCGGCGGCGACCCGTGTGGTCTCCCGTTTCGGAACACAAGCCAAGCGGCTGACTCTCGATCTGAAGCAACGCCGCGAGGAGCGGGCGCTGTCACTGAAGCACCAGTTCGAAAATCTCCTTATGGAGGCTGAAGGACTGGATGGCGGAGAGCTCGACGCCCTCATCGACACACTGTTGCCGCCGCCCACCGTAGGCGGCGTTGCTCTACGTGCCCGCCCAGACCTGGGCCGTGCCAGCAATCTCGCTACGTCCGTTACGCCCGTAGCGAGCCCGTCTCCGTCAACCGGGCAGCCGACGGTCGTCAACTTCAACCCGCAGTTCATAAACGAAGTTGCAGGTTCCGTCGTGCAGAACATTCAGGGCACGGTCAACGTGGGCCCGGAGGTCCACGAGCTCCTAGACTTGGTGGCGAGATTCGGCGGTACTGAACAGGCGCAGTTGGAATCCGCGGTTTACGAACTCGAGGATGGTGGCGCTCGGGCAGAGGACCGGATCGTGGCTCGTGGTCGTCTGAAGCGCTTCCTCGCGGACTTGGGCAACAGGGGCCTCGGAATCGGCCTTGACGTTCTTCAGAAGTACGTCGAGCACAAGGTTGGGGTGTCGTAGCGGTCTGCTTCTCACACACCTCGACCAGGTGGATCACTGCGTGGTCGCGGTCAGGTTCCGTTGGAGTGAGCCGGCCTGTCAGCGGCCGATCTTGTAAAGCCGAGCCGTAGATTAGTGCGTCACACCGCCGCCTGTCGGTGCCGCACAACCTTCGCGCGTGCCGGTAGGCGGCGCGCGCCCGGCTTGTCAGGACTCTGATTGCGCGAGGGACCCATCCGTCCTGAGCCCCCGTCAAGACTTGTGGCGGCCTCAGTCGGCGGGCGCGTGTACCAACGGCCCTCGAGGCGTCAGGTTGAATTCATACGCGTGCAGCAGCGGCACCCGGCCCAACTTCAAAATCGCATCAAGCTTTTCTTTGAGCGGGCCTTCGAACTCCAGGTCGGAAATGTCGCCTAGACCAGCCTTCTCGTGTAGGTCCGAAGTCTCTAGCCAGGTCTTCAGGAACAGGCGGACCAGTTGATCCATCGCGAACGCTGCAAGATGTGTCCTGAACTCCGGTTTGTCCGTCGTGCAGATGCCGCCTGGGAGACCCCAACCCCTACGCATGATCTCGCCGGCCGAGAAGTGGATAGCTCGACTGGTGGCGGAGAACAGATAGGCGTATAGCGCTTCCTCGTCCGCCTGCTCAGCGACCCACGCTCCGGAGGGAGCGTCACCTCCAGCCCACTTGTGCTTCTTCTGAAGCTCTCTGAGTTTCGCTTTTAACTCTGCCTTCTTGGCCGGTGCCGCGTTCAGAAAGCCCTGCGGATACCACAGACCAACCATCTCTGAAGTGCCGATATAGTCGTGCTGCGCGATGAGAGACCGGATCTGATCCCACCCACCCATCGTGGTGAAGAATTCTTGTGACTCTTCGAGGCTGAGGCTGACAAAGAACTTGAGGTACATGACGTCTTCGAGAGCGGGACGCACGTATGGCACTGCCAAGTGACCAAGCCCCGCGCGCGCCAAGAGCACGGTTGCGTCCAAACTCTCCACCTGTCGACGTACAGCATTGTTGATGGCCAGCCGCCGGTAATCCTGCTCAACATCCGCCCACTTCATGTCGCCGACCGCAATAATGGGCCGAAGAAAGTCGATGAACTCCGCTGTGGCCTCGGTCCGAACATCCAGGCGGTCCGTCACGGACTCGGGCTGGGACATCAGACGGCGTCCCCATCGTGTATTTCGACCGCGCCCCGAAGGCAGTTCTCCGGTTCCATCGTCCACCTTCCTTCCTGTCTCGACCACAGGACATTTCTCCGCCCTTACGTTCGAGGCGAGGGCGCCTCGACGGTTCTTCGACCCCGGCACACACGGCCGAGAGCAGCCTAATAGTCCCTGTCCATTTCGGCTGGGGGTGGACGGGAATGAACACCATTGAGCGGGATCCCCGGTAGCTGACGCCCCGGCGTCTCCTGCACGGACCGGTGTCAACGGGCCTAGCCCATTCCACCGCGAACGACCGCACCCAACCACGACGTCCAGTCCTGGTCTGCCCCGCGCGCCGTTACTTCAAGGGGTAGCTGCTGCCCTATCTTCAGCCGGCGCCGGCAACGCCGCCATCGCGCCCTCCACAATCGCGAGCAGGTCCCCGGTGCTTCCACCATCCCGCGCACACCCCGACATCCCACGCATGACGGCGACGAGGAACGTGGCGAGGCGGTCGGGGTCCGCGGTGGGTGCAAGGTCGTGCTCCTGGACCCCCTGCTCGAGCCGATCCCGCAGCCGCTGGCGCAGCGTCTCGCGCTGCGCCTCGAGGCGGGGCTCGGTCAGCATCAGGCAGCCCTGGGGCGTCGTCGGGTCGGTGTGGGCGCGT
>JBASAN010000146.1:0-10274 GCA_049650625.1 Ornithinimicrobium sp. | reverse complement strand
GCAGCCATATTGGCGTTGTTGTCCAGCGTGACCGGGGCCGCAATCTGGTCCTCCAGGGCGTTCATCAGCGACACCCCGCTCCAGCGTGGCAGCAGCAGCTCGGACCCGACCTGGCCACTGACCGTGTCCACCGGAGCCTGCAACCCCACCCCAACCGCCCGCAGGTCCGAGACCGGCCGGTCGATCTTGGTATGAAGGTCTCCGATCAGGTGCGCCACCCGGGTCAGCGTCTCGTCCGGCTCGTGCATGTAGGGCAGCGGCATCCTGATCCGCTCCTGGATCTGACCCGACGGGGCCGCCACAGCCACCCGCACGTCCCGCTCCCCGATGACCACCGCCGCCAGCACCCCGTCTCGGCCGGGCAGTGAGACGAGAGTCGCCCGGCGCCCGTTGCGGATGCTCGGTCCCAACAGCACAGAGCCGTCGTCGCTCAGCTCACGCACCATCGTCGAGATGGAGGCGGCCGACAGTCCGGTAGCCCCCGCGATCTCGATCTGGGTCAGCGAACCCTCCCGACGCAGCGCGTCCATCACGCGTTGTCGGTTCGCGGCGCGCAGGGACGGCTGGGATCCCGGCGCTGGGCTTGAATTCACAACCTGAACCTTAGCGCGAGCCGCTTTTGCTGCGCCTTTCTCTTCACGCCCTGGTCTAGCACCCGGCGCCGGACCGTCCACACGCTGTGCCCTACGGTTACACGCGCAGCCAGGTCAGGACGGCGCGGACCCGTCGGTTGTCGTCGACATCGACCGGCAGGTCGAGCTTGATGAAGATGCTCGCGGTGTGCTTGGCCACCGCCTTCTCACTGACGAACAAGGCGGCCGCGATGCTGGCGTTCGATCGCCCTTGAGCCATCAGCTCCAGGACCTCGCGCTCTCGCGCGGTGAGTCGTTCCAGAGGGCTGGTGGCGCGCTTGGCCAGCAACCCCGCCACCACATCGGGGTCGAGCACCGTGCCTCCCGCGATGACCCGCTGAAGGCTCTCGATGAACTCCCCGACGTCGGCGACTCGGTCCTTGAGCAGGTAACCCACCGCCCCGACCCCACCGGCCAGCAGCTCGCGGGCGTAGAGCGGCTCAACGTACTGCGAGAGCACCATGACCGGAAAGGCCGGACGCTGCCGTCGGCACTCGATGGCCGCACGCAGCCCTTCGTCGCTGAAGGTGGGTGGCAGCCGCACATCAACGACGGCAGCCTCGACGCCGGGATCTTGCAGGCAGTGACTCAGTGCGATCGCATCGTCCACCGCCGCAGCGATCGTGAAGCCATGGGCTTCCAGGAGACGGGTCAACCCGTCCCGGAGGAGGGCGTGGTCTTCAGCCAGGACAAGTCGCACGACACCTCCATGGTCACCAGAGTGGGTCCATCCGGTGGGCTATGGATCCACATGGTGCCATCAAAGGCGCCCAACCTGTGTTGGATGCCTTGCAGCCCCGTGCCTGCACTCAGGTCCGCACCACCGCAACCGTCGTCGCCCACCACGACCGTCAGCCTCCCCTCAGCATGCTCGATCTCGATCCAGCCGTTGGTGGCCCGGGAGTGTTTGCCCATATTCGCCAGACACTCGGCCACCGCGAAGTACACGGCCGACTCGATCGGCTCCGGCGGTCGTCCGGCCAGCGAGGCTCGCGTCGTCACCGGCAACCCCATGTTGAGGGCCAGGGACCGCACTGCCCCGACCAGCCCACGGTCGGCCAGGACCGGAGGATGGATCCCCCGGACCACCGCGCGCAGCTCACTGAGCGCCGCCCCGGTGTTCATCTGGGCATCCTCCAGCAAGGTCGCCGCGGCGGTGGGATCGCGCCGCAGCACCTCCTGGGCCATCCCCAGCGAGATGCCCAGGGCCACCAGCCGCGCCTGCGCTCCGTCGTGCAGGTCTCGCTCGATCCGCCTCAGCTCGGCCGCTGAGGCATCGAGGCTGCGGGCCCGCGTGGTCGTCAGTGTCTGGACCCTCCGCTCGAGCGTCCTCACATGTCCGTCGACCAGACACCAACGATCGGCCAGGCACCGCAGCCGCATGAGGTGTTCCACGCCGAACCACCACAAGGCACCGGTCACGACCAGCACCAGCAGCAGGACGCAGATCAGGGACAGTGCCAGGCCGAAGGTGGCGGTCACCAGAAGCCACCCGAGGTCCCGCCACGTCATCGGGTCGCGGGCCCAGGTCAGCACACGTTCCACCATCCCCGGGCGCACCGGCGTGGCGTAGGGGCTGGGGACCGGGCTCCCCAGCACGTCTGCGGCAATGACACGGTGACGCTGAGCGAGCCAGCGGGTAGCCGGCACCAGCAGCAACAACAGCGGGATGCCCACCCAGAACAGGGCGAGGACCCCCGCGAACGCCGTTGCGGTGAACAGGAGCAGGGCGGGCACGACCCAGAGCACCTGCTCGAGCGCGTATGCCGTCAGCCGCATCCGGCTCGGCGGGAGCTGCGCGGCGGGCATGGCACCATCCTGCCCCAGCACAGGTCGGCATACAGGGGGTCTAGGTCTACCCATACTGGGGTTCCAGCCCCCCTGACCCGACTCCGCTGAGCCACCAACCTGGTGGTATGTCCTCGACCTCAACACCCATCGATCCGACGGCGACCACCGGGCTCAGTCGTCTGGCGGCCCTGTCAGCACGCTGGAGCGCAACTCATCCCTGGCTGGCCATCCTCGGGTGGCTCGGCGCCGTCGTCGGGGCGGTCTGTCTGGCTGTCCTGATCCCCACGGTGAGCACGCAGGACGAGGACTACTACCTCGGGGAGTCCGGTCAGGCATCGACCTGGGTCGACGAGGCAGGGATCGAGGTTCCCGCCTCGGAGTCCGTCCTGATCACCCCTCTCGGTGGGGGTGCCCTGTCGGAGTCGTTGGCCGAGGAGGTCGGCGACGACCTGTCGGATCAGTGGAGTGGGCTCGAGGAGGTGGCTGAGGTCATCCCCCTGCAGGTCAGCGCCGATGGACAGGCAGCCCTGACCGGCGTGTCCTTGAGCGCCGAGACTCGGGACGCCGAAGCGGTGAGCTTGGCGACCGAGCAGGTCGCTGCGCAGTATCCGCAGGTCATCGTGCGCCAGGCGGGGTCGCTCACGATCGACGAGGCGATCGACCAGCAGATCGCCAGCGACCTGCGATCCGCCGAGGTCTTCAGCATCCCCATCACGTTGGCCCTGATGCTGCTCGCGTTCGGGACGCTGATCTCCGCGGGGATCCCCGTGCTGCTGGCCGTGTGCAGCGTGGCTGCGACGATCGGGGTCGTGGCCCCCCTGTCGCACGTGATCCCGGCCGAGCCCACGGTCTACAGCATGATCGTGCTGATTGGCATGGCCGTCGGGGTGGACTACGCGCTGTTCTACAGCAAGCGGGTCGCCCGCGAGCGCGCCGCGGGCCATCAGAGCATTGACGCCGTCGAGATCGCCGCCCGCACCTCGGGTCATGCCATCCTCGTCTCCGGTGCCGCCGTCATCGTGTGCATGGGCGGTTTGTTCATCGTCGGCCAGGCCACCTTCACCTCTTTGGCCACAGGGTCCATCGTCGTGGTGGCCATCGCCGTACTGGGCTCGGTCACGGTGCTTCCGGCACTGCTGGGAGGGCTCGGCCACTGGGTCGACCGTCCGAGGATCCCGATCCTGTGGCGTCTTGGTGCGCGCGTGAGCAGGGCCGGCGTCAGCACGCGACTGCTAGGCCCCGTCATCGACCATCCGCGCTCGGCGTTGGCCGCCTCGACCCTGCTGCTTGCTCTGCTCACCGTCCCTGCGCTGGGGCTCCGCTTGCACACCAGCACCCTGGAGGCCCTGCCCGACTCGATCACCGAGGTCGCGACCGCGCAGGCCATCCGCGACCACTTCGCGACGAGCGGTCCGACCGCGGTCGTGGTGGCCAAGGCCCAGGGGCCGGCTGCTGCGTCCGCGGTATCTCCCGCCTTCACCGACCTCGAGCGTGAGGTGGAGGAGGACAAGGACCTGACCGTCTCCGGCGAGATCGAGCGGTCACCCGATCAGCTGATATCGCTGATGACCATCATCATCGACGACCGACTCTCCGATGATGGGGCAGACCGGGCGATCGAACGCCTGCGCGAGGAGCTGGTGCCTGCCGCCTTCACCGGTGGCAGCATCGACGTGGCCGTCGGAGGTGAGGCCGCGGACAGCCTCGACTACGTCGAGCGTCAGGCTCAGCGCCTGCCGTGGGTCGTGGGGGGAGTGTTGGGCGTCACGTTCCTGATGATGCTGGCTGCCTTCCGGAGCCTGCCGATCGCGGTGGTGTCCACGGCCTTGAACCTGCTCTCGGTGGGTGCTGCCTTCGGCGTGCTGGTGATGGTGTTCGACTACGGCTGGGGCGCATCCTGGCTTGGCATCGACGCACCGGGCTACATCATCGACTGGATCCCGCTGTTCGTGCTGGTGGTCCTGATCGGGTTGTCCATGGACTACCACGTCTTCGTGCTCAGCCGTGTGCGCGAGTGGGTGCGGGCCGGGCTGCCCACTCGGGTCGCGGTGCGTCGCGGCGTCAGTGACACCGCGGGAGTGGTGACCAGCGCGGCAGCCGTCATGATCTCGGTCTTCTCCGTTTTTGCGATGCTCAGCCTGATGGAGATGAAGATGCTGGGCGTGGGACTGGCCGCGGCCATCCTGCTGGATGCGACCCTCGTCCGGCTCGTGATGCTGCCCGCCGCGCTGACGCTGCTCGGTGACCGCGCCTGGTGGCCGGGCACCGTCGGCCGACCTCGGGGCATGCGCATCGACTCCACCCGCAAGGTCCAGGATCTCGCCCACAACAGGGACGACCTACCCTTGTCGCTGTGACCGTTGCTTCGAAGCTCGACAACCTCATCAGCCCCCTCACCGGAGGGGAGCTCCCGGTCCATCTGATCGCCTGGGACGGCAGCAGCGCCGGTCCGGTCGACGCGCCGGTGTTACGTCTCCGGTCCGCAGACGCCTTGCGCCGACTGCTGTGGCACCCGGGTGAGCTCGGCGCGGCGCAGGCCTACGTGATGGGCGAGATCGACGTCGACGGTGACCTCGGTCAGGGACTGCGCCGAGTCCGGCAGATCCTCGCCGAGCGTGGGGTGCACTCGCTGCGTCCCTCCCCCGCCGTGCTGGGCCAGGGCGCCAAGCTCGCCCGCGAGCTCGGGGTGTTGGGCAGGCCGCTGGCACCGCCCAAGACCCAGGCCCAGCTGGGAGGTCGGTTGCACTCGCTACGCCGAGACTCCTCAGCCATCAGCTTCCACTACGACCTTTCGAACGAGTTCTACGAAGCGATCCTGGATGAGCGGATGGCCTACTCCAGCGCTTACGTCACGGACCCGTCGGTGGACCTGTACGCCGGCCTGGAGTCGCCGGCATACACCCTGGAGGACGGCCAGCGCGACAAGCTCGACCTCATCTGTCACAAGCTGGGCCTCGACCAGCGCGAGGGCATGCGGTTGGTCGACATCGGCTGCGGATGGGGCTCGCTCAGCCTGCACGCCGCCGGGGAGTACGGCGCCCGGGTGCTGGCCGTGACCATCTCGCGTGAGCAGCAGGAGTTCGTGCAGGCCCGGGCCATCGAGCAGGGCGTGAGCGACCTCGTCGAGGTGCGGTTGCAGGACTACCGTGAGGTCAGCGACGCCCCGTTCGACGCCGTGGTCTCCATCGAGATGGGCGAGCACGTCGGCGACGTCAACTACCCCACCTACGCCCGCACGCTGCACCGCCTCGCGGCCCCCGGTGCGATGGTGCTGATCCAAGCCATGTCCCGGCCGGGCAAACACCCCGGTGGAGGCCCGTTCATCGAGTCGTTCATCGCCCCCGACATGAGCATGCGGCCGCTCGGACAGACCGTCTCGTTGCTGGAACGCGGAGGCCTGGAAGTGCGCGACGTGCACGCCATGCGCGAGCACTACGTGTGGACGGTGCGGGCCTGGGAGAAGCGCTTCTACGCCAAGCGCGAGCAGTTGGTTGGCCTGGTCGGCGAGGAGGTATGCCGGGTCTGGGAGCTCTATCTGGCCGGTGGTGCGCTGACCTTCGAGCAGGGGCGGATGGGTGTCGACCAGATCCTGATGGTGCGGCCGCTGGCCGATGGCAACAGCGGTCTGCCGCCCGCGCGTCCAGCCTCCTGGTCCACGGCCGCCGTCGAGCCGACGGACGGCAACCGCTGATGGACTGGTCCAACTTCCTCCTCGTCAGCCTCTCTTCGCTGTTGGCGGTGGCGCTGTTGCAACTCCTCACCTGGGTGTGGTCGCGCCGGGTCGGGAAGTGGGCCGTGGTCGACGTGGTCTGGGGCGCCGGATTCGCGGTCGTGGGGCTGGTCGCTCTGGCAGTTGGAACAGGCGACGGCACACGACGACTGATCCTGGCCGCTCTGGTCTGTGTCTGGGGCATGCGACTGTCGACGCACATCTACAGCCGTTCGAAGGACAAGGGCGAGGATCCCCGCTACGAGAAGCTGACCGAAGGGCTGTCACCGCTGGCCGCCGCGCTCAAGGTGTTCGGGTTGCAGGCTTCGTTGCAGTGGTTCATCTCGTTGCCCCTGCAGGCCTCGGCTGCTGCCGGGCAGACCAGCGGTTGGTGGTGGGTGGTGCTGGTCCTCGGTGTGGTCATCTGGGGCACCGGCCTGACGTTCGAGTCGCTGGGCGACGCCCAACTCAAGACCTTCATGGCGGAGGAGGACAACAGGGGGAAGGTGATGGACCAAGGCCTGTGGGCCTGGACCCGCCACCCGAACTACTTCGGCGATGCGTGCGTGTGGTGGGGCCTGTTCACCATCGCCCTCTCGGCGGGCACCTGGGGTGTGGTCTGGACGGTGCTGGCCCCGATCGCCATGACCCACTTCCTGCGTAACGTCTCCGGAGCGAAGCTGCTCGAGGAGTCGATGAAAGAACGGCCGGCGTTCCGGGAGTACATGCAGCGCACCGCCTACTTCTTCCCCCGCCCGCCCCAGCACTGACTCTGAACGATGGTCTCCCCCCGCGACGTCGCCGGCTTCCACGCCGCATACGACCATCACCGAGACGACCGAATACGGCTCTTCGGTGCGGTGCGGGACGCCGTGCCCGGCCACTCCCGCGTCCTGTACGCCGGCAGCTACGTCGACATCGCGCCCTCGGTCTGGTTCGACGACGTCAGCTACGTCGACGTGGACCGCCGTGCAGGGCAGTGGTTCGGCCATGTGTCCGAGGTCGACGCGCTGATCGCCAGCAAGCGCGAGCAGTCCCTGCCCCCCGGCTCATCAGATCGAGCCACCTGGGCCTTCCACCATCGCGACTACCGAGAGCCGCTGCCCATCGAGGAGGGGTCCATCGACCTCCTGGTCTCGCTCTACGCCGGCTTCATCAGCGAGCACTGCACGCGCTACCTGCGCCCCGGTGGGTTCCTGCTGGCCAACGACAGCCACGGTGACGTGTCGATGGCTGTCCTGGATCCTCGATACCGGCTGCACGCCGTCGTGACCAGCCATGGTGATGACTACCAGGTGTCCACCGACGATCTCGATGCGTACCTGCAGCCCCAGCGCGGCACCGTACCCACCCGCGCGGCACTGCACGCGACGAACCGCGGCATCGCCTACACGAAGCAGCCCTTCGCCTACTTGCTGCAGCGCGGCGCCTGACCGGTCTCCCGGCTCGTCGGGCTGACCGAGGGCTCAGCCCTGCTGGGCCAAGGCTCGGACCATGTCGCTAGCGGCGCTGGTGGCGGGTTCGCCATGGCCGAAATAGGCCGTCGCGTAGTCGACGGTGCCGAGATACTCCACGGAGCGCAATGCTTCTTCGTAGTCCGGCGTGTACTCCTGGTCCGGGAGAGCGACCGCGCCGCCGTCCCCCGTCAGGGCATCGCCTGCGACCAGCACCCCGTTGGCGGGGTCGTGAACGCTGACGTGCCCTGGCGTGTGACCGGGGGTATGCAGGATCCTCAGGTCGAAGACCCGGTCCCCGTCCACCAGGCCAGAGACACTGCGACCAATGTCGATCGCGGGGATATCGGCCTCCCCTGCGTGGAAGACCGCGTCGGGGGCGGCTCGGGCGATGGCGGCCGCCGAGCCGATGTGGTCCGGGTGTGAGTGGGTCACGATGACGTCTGCGACCTCGCGCCAGCTGAGGTCCATGGACTTCAACACGGCCTCGATGTCACCCTCAGATCCTTCCGTGCCCGTGTCGACGACCACCGCCTGACCGCCGCGGGCCAGGACGTAGGCCGAGACGAACCCCAGGTTGGCTCGTTCCCACACCGCCGACGGGCTGGAGGGGTTGGCCGTCGCCTCAGCAGCCGTGTCGGCTCCTTCGCCGGCCCCTTCGGCCTCGGGGTCCGAGCCTGAGGTGGCGCTGGTGTCACTGGAGCATCCGGCCGCCAGTGCGACGGCGCCGAAGGCCATTCCCCCGGCCCCATAGCGAAGCAGCAACCGCCGACTGATGAGGATTCCCATCACCTGAGTATGGCCGCGCCCTCCCGGCATCGCCGGTCGGGTCCCCCGTCGAGTCAGACGGAGTCGCAGCACATGGAGGTGGTCGGTGCCACGACAGGTTGTCCTACGGACGGCATACCGAGGGTGACGGCGGGCTTGACCGTCCCTGCCACTCCCTCGCCTCCCTGCAGGGCACTCCAGGCGTCTCCACCCGCGGTGCGTCGCACCGCGTAGAGGCCGCCGTCGAGTCCTGAGTCAGCGACGAGGTGGTGCGGAGCGGCATAGGTGACGACGACGCGGACCAGGTCTCCGGGCCGCGGCTCCTCACCTCCCGAGGGCACGGCGAAGTGCACGAGCCGGTTGTCACGCGCCCGACCGGATCGACGCTGGGTCTCGGCGTCCTTGCGTCCCTCACCGGGTGAGACCAGGACCTCGACCTCGCGGCCGACCAGCGTCAAGTTCTCGGCCCAGGAGACCTCTTCCTGCACGGCGATCAGCCGGTCGAAGCGCTCCTGCACCACGGCCTTGGGCACCTGGTGGTCGAACTCCGCGGCGGGAGTGCCCGGCCGGATCGAGTACTGGAAGGTGAAGGCGCTCGAGAAGCGGCTGGCCCGGACCACGTCCAATGTGCCCTGGAAGTCCTCTTCGGTCTCGCCGGGGAACCCCACGATGATGTCGGTGGTGATCGCGGCGTCCGGAATCTGCTCACGGACGCGGTCCAGGATGCCCAGGAACTTGCTGCTTCGGTAGGACCGTCGCATGTCCTTGAGCACCTTGTCCGAGCCGGACTGCAACGGCATATGCAGGCTCGGCATCACGTTCGGGGTCTCCGCCATGGCCGTGATGACGTCGTCGGTGAAGGCGGCCGGGTGCGGGCTGGTGAAGCGCACCCGCTCCAGACCCTCGATCTCCCCGCACGAGCGGAGGAGCTTGGCGAAGGCGCCACGGTCCCCGAACTCGACCCCGTAGGTGTTCACGTTCTGGCCAAGCAGCGTGATCTCGATGACGCCCTGCGCGACCAAGGCCTCGATCTCGGCCAGGATCTCCCCCGGGCGGCGGTCCCGCTCCTTGCCGCGCAGCGCGGGCACGATGCAGAACGTGCAGGTGTTGTTGCAGCCGACCGAGATGGATACCCACCCGCTGTATGCCGAGTCGCGGCGGGTGGGCAGCGTGGACGGGAAGACGTCGAGAGCCTCCAGGATCTCGACCTCCGCCTCTTTGTTGTGGCGCGCACGATCCAGCAGCGCCGGCAACGAGCCGATGTTGTGCGTGCCGAAGACCACGTCGACCCATGGCGCCCGCTCGACGATGGTGTGCCGATCCTTCTGGGCCAGACAGCCGCCGACCGCGATCTGCATGTCGGGGTTGGCCATCTTCGCCGGGCGCAGCATGCCGAGGTTGCCGTACAGCTTGTTGGCCGCGTTCTCACGGACCGCACAGGTGTTGAAGACGACGACGTCGGCCACCTCGGCCCGCTCCTGAACGGGGAGCGACGACAGATCGGTATAGCCGGCGGTCTCCAGGAGACCGGAGAGCCGCTCCGAGTCGTGCACGTTCATCTGGCACCCATGGGTCCGGACGTCGTAGGTCTTGGTCGTCGAGGAAGGCATCGTGGCTTGCGTGGTCATGGTGTCTCCAGGATACGGGGGCTACGACTGCTCAGAGTCCTAGGAGTCCGCGGACCAGGGTGACGAAACCGCCCAGAGCCGCGATCGTCACCGCCAGACGTCGGGCGGTGGTCGTACTGATCCAGCGGGTCAGGTAGCCCCCTATCGGGACGCCCACCGCCACCGAGCCGGCCACCACGAGGTAGACCCACCAGGATGTCGCGCTTCCCGGCGGAAGGGCCCCGACCGCGTCCTTGGCGAGCAGAGAGCTGAGGTTGGCCAACAGCAGCACCGGCTGGGCCGTGGCTGCGAA